>CAYMZV010000076.1:0-15397 GCA_964394965.1 uncultured Chryseobacterium sp. | reverse complement strand
AATGAATCCGATTGAAAATAAAAAAACGGAAAATGCGATTACGGTTTATATCATCTGACAATAGTTACATCACCATATTTTTTTGCCGAACCATCTCCCGGGTCGAACACATAATAATAAGTTGCTTCAGGAAGTTTGTCACCATAATTTGTTCCATCCCAACTGTTGTCGTATCCCGTTTTTGCATACACGAGTTGACCGGTGCGCGTGAACACTTCCAATCTGCATGTGGGATATTTGAAAACATTTCCGATGAAGAAAAAATCGTTCATGCCGTCTCCGTTCGGTGAAAACGTATTGTAAAAATAAAGTTCCGAGCTTGGAATTACAACGATTGTCAGTGTGTCATAGGCATAACATCCATTTTGATCCATGCCGAAAACAAGATAATGTGTTGTTGTATCGGGTTCCGCAGTAGTCGTTGAAGCATATTGATTGGAAAGGGAATTGCTCGGACTCCATTGGTAAAATACACCACCCGTAACCGTTAATGTAGTGGTGGCACCTTCATTGATGGTGGTGGCACAACATGCAGTGATGATGGGAAGTGGATTCACAGTTACAGTAACGGAATAGGATTTGCTCGGACAATTCGGACTTGTGATGGTAACGGAATAGGTGATTGTAACCGTGCTGCTGCAAATCGGTCTTGGTGCATTGGGATTATCCAACGCAGTTGAAGGAGTCCACAAATAAGTGACACCGCCCGCAAAACTATTCGCCGCACCTCCGATTTGTACTGTTGAACCGATACAAATTGAAGTGTCTTGTCCGGCATTGTATGCCCAAATCGGATCAAGATCCACAAAGACAGAATCTTTTTTTGTTGCACCGGTACTGTCTGTTACTGTCAGGTAATACCAGGTCGGTGCAGTCGGATTGGCAATGGGATTTGAAACAGTTGTACTGCTGATATTGTTGGAAGGCGTCCACAGATAGGTATATGGGGCAGTTCCGCCTGTAGCCGTTGGCGTGCCACCAAGAGTGACGGATGTACCTGGACAAATCGTATCATTCGCTCCTGCATTCACAGTAAGAACTGTACTGTTTGCAGCAGCGGAAAATAAAAAAACCGAAATGATGATTGATAAAACGGCTTTCAAGTCAATGCGGATGAGGGTAATAGGCAAAGATAACGTTTGACTTAGCATTTTACACATAAAAAACCGAATAATGTAAAACGGCTGGGCGGCATAAAATTGTGTGAAAAAAGAAGAGCACCTGAATCGGGATGCTCTTCTTTCTGATCTTCATTGAAATGTTTCAGTCTCGCAAATCGGTTTTTGTCACACCCGGATGCGCATTGAAATCGAATTGGAAAACAGTATCGGCAACCGGCAAGTTGGGCGTGAATGTTTTTACGGCGTAGGTTGTTGTTGATCCATCCTTGCCGACAAAAATGACATTGACCACTTGTTTTTTCACCTTGTCAACGGTAAGATGAATGGTGTGATAATTTTTACCATCCGGTTTTTCGGGGAAAAGGTCAATGAGTTGAACCACTTTTCCATCGGGTTGTGTCATTTCCTTGACAAAGGAATATTTAAAACCTTTTCCGTCGAATGAAAAAATATCACTTGGGGAAATGGAATTCGGATTTTTCTTTTTTGTCGAATCGGGTGCATTGTCGATCGTCACTTCATTGTCTTTTTCGCTGTAGGTCCAGGTTGTTTTTCCATCGTTGTAATATTCCTCTTTCTTGACGGCATCCTTGATTTTGGTTTCAAGCGTGATTTTGTATTTCAATCCTTTCATCACAATGCTTCCGTTTTTCACATCGGAACTTCCATCGGCCTTTTTTATCGTGATGGAAAAAGTGGCGGTGATGGTGGTGTACGTTTTTGCCGTTTTGCTTACCTCTTCGAGGATGGCTTTGGCTTTCGGATCATACGCATTTGCGGGAGGTTGCGCGAAGGCGCTAACGGCAATGAATAGGATCGGAATGGACAGGGCGATTTTTTTCAGGGAATTCATTTTGATTGTTAACGTTTGTTTGTTGGGACAGTTTCAAAAAGCGTTCCAAAGTTACAAAAGAGTCTTTGGCTACGTTATCAGGCTGATTTCCAATTGCACAAAAAGCATTGGGATTTGTTAAGGAATCAGAAAGGCTGGTCCTTTTTGTTCTTGAGCGATGTCAATTTTTCCTCGAGTGTCATCGGATCCTTGATGAGCACGTCTCTCGCTTTGCTTCCCTCGAAGGGACCGATTATTCCCGCAGCTTCCAATTGATCCACAATTCTTCCTGCGCGATTATAACCGAGTTTCAATTTGCGTTGCAACAATGAAGCGGAACCTTGCTGATGTGTCACAACAATTCTTGCCGCATCTTCAAAAAGCGAATCGCGATCACCGTCATCGATCTCCAATTTCGTTTCGCTTTCATCCACATATTCCGGCAATTGGAATGCTTCCGGATAAGCACGCTGTCCGCCAATGAAAGAGGTTATTTTTTCAACTTCCGGCGTATCCACAAATGCACATTGGAGACGAATGAGATCATTGCCCGTGGAATAAAGCATATCGCCTTTACCGATGAGTTGTTCAGCTCCGCCCGAATCAAGGATTGTGCGTGAATCGATTTTCGACGTTACACGGAATGCAATGCGCGAAGGAAAATTCGCCTTGATGGTTCCTGTAATGATGTTTACGGAAGGGCGTTGTGTGGCAATGATGAGATGTATTCCGATCGCGCGTGCGAGTTGTGCAAGTCGCGCAATCGGCGCTTCCACTTCTTTTCCCGCCGTCATGATGAGATCTGCAAACTCATCCACAACCAGAACGATGTAGGGAAGGTATTTATGTCCGTTGTTCGGATTCAACTTGCGCTGGATGAATTTGGCATTGTACTCTTTGATGTTTCGCACTTCCGCATCCTTCAACAAATCGTAACGCGAATCCATTTCAATGCAAAGCGAATTCAGCGTATTGATCACTTTTTTCGTATCGGTAATGATCGCTTCTGCCGAATCGGGAAGTTTGGCAAGGAAATGCCTTTCAATGCGGTTGAATAAAGTCAACTCCACTTTTTTCGGATCGACGAGTACGAATTTTATCTGTGCAGGATGTTTTTTGTAAAGCAACGAAACAAGAATCGCATTCAGTCCGACGGATTTTCCCTGACCTGTTGCACCGGCCATCAGCAAGTGAGGCATTTTTGCGAGATCGGCAATGAAAATTTCGTTTGAAATGGTTTTTCCCAATGCAACCGGAAGGTCATAACCGGTGTTCTGGAATTTTTCCGAGGCCATCAATGTGCGCATCGGTACCATTTCCGGATTGAGATTCGGCACTTCAATCCCGATTGTTCCTTTTCCCGGAATGGGTGCAATGATTCGAATTCCCAAAGCGGATAAACTCAGTGCGATATCATCTTCCAGATTCTTGATTTTGGAAATGCGCACACCTGCAGCGGGAATTATTTCATAAAGTGTAACTGTCGGTCCGATTGTCGCTTTTATTTTTTCAATTGCAATTCCGTAATTGCCAAGCGTCTCTACAATCCTGTTCTTGTTCAATGTCAATTCTTCCGTATTGACATTCGGTTCTTTTCCTCCTCCATAACTTTCAAGCAAATCGATGGGAGGAAATTGATAACCGGAAAGATCGAGTGTCGGGTCATATTCACCGAATTCGCGCACAAGGTCATCCGCTTTCGCCCCGATTTCATCCGCACTCAATTCCCCGCTTTCCTCTTTTTTCTCCACTGTAAATTGAATGGCATCATCGGAAGTCAAGTCCGTTGTTTTTATTTCAGGCTCTACAGCTTCATCGATTTCAGCAGCGGGAATCTTTTTTTCAGTAACGGGATCTGTCCAACCTTGCGGGTCTTCCTCTTTCTTTTCTTCAATTGGAATTTCCTTTTCAATTACAGGCTCTTCCTCTTTTTCAATTTCGTTTTCCTTGATGGTATTTTTCAACTCGACCGTTTCTTCCTCTTCCGTTTCACTTTCCTTTTCGATTACAACCACCTTTGCAGGCAGCTTGAAAGAGACATTGAAACTGATGATGAGGAAACAGAGGAAAACAAAAACGAGCAACAGTCCGGTTCCAATCGCTCCCACTACCGAGTTGAGCCAGGAACTGGTTTCGAATCCGAAAACACCTCCGAGATAAAATAGTGAATCGCGGAAAATGAAACCAAGTGCAATTGATCCGAACAACATGAAAAACAATCCGAAACGAAACGTTTTTGCGAGAGGGAGTATTTTTATTTCCATCAGCAATCTCAATCCGACAATAAAAGAGATGAGCGGAAAAAAGAAAGAGGTTGCACCAAACCAATCGTGAATGAAAATGTGTGAAACAAGCGCACCGAATTTTCCAAGAATGTTATCGACATGGATATCGCCCATCAATAATGTGCTGAGTGGTCCGAGAACCTTGTCCTGGTCGGTTTGCCAAGTGAAAAAGTAAGAGGCGAATGCAACGGTGAGATAGGGTGTGATGATGAACAGAAGGAATGCGCCTGTAAGTTTATGCAGACGTTCGTTGGTGCGTATGCGTTGGATGAAGGAGCGGATGGCGTTGGGGCGCGGAATTTTCGGAGCGGGATTTTCCGTAGTTTTTTTCTCGCGGATTTTCCTTTCGTTCTTTTTCTCTTTTTTATCGGATGTTTCCTCTGGAGATTCCTTTTCTTTTTTCGGAGCCTTTATTTTTTCCAAAGGCTGTTCGGTGAAATCCTCAATTTCAGTCGCAGCATTTTTTTTCTCGGAACGATCCTTGATTTCGTTACGGAGTTTATTGACTTTCTTTTCCTGTTCTTTTTCTGCCATCTGAATGGTACGGTTTCAACCAATCAAAATTAGGGAATGCCAAATGGGAGGTCGGTAGGGCAAGGAAATGTTATGAACGAAAGGCTGTTTAAAGCTGCAGCTGACGGGGATTTTCAATTTGCCAATAGGCGACTTCCAATTGAAATGGATGATCCGTCCCAAGTAAATAGGGTGCGTCAAATAAAAAAGTGAAATTTAAACATGGGTGAATGATCTGCGGAATCTGCAACTTCTACTGGTAAAACCCTTCGAACATTTTTTCGAGTTCGGAATTCTTCACGGGATCGTATTCTGCAGGAATGGTAAAATAACTTTGGTCGATGGTGGCTTCAGAAACGCTGGTGGCGACAAAATGCAATTCCAAACCGTATTTTTTCAATTTGTAATCCATGAGTACACCGTCAATCTTGTAATATGCATTTGACCAATTGGGGTCTTTGATGCTGATGTCCTTGGTGTACCAAACATCATAGGAAGGTGAGCCGTCCTTGAATTTCAGGGTTGCGTTTTTACAGGAATAACCGGCAATTTCCTTGGTCTGGTTTCCATATTCAACATCGTAATCGGGCAAATAATAATTCGTTTTTTTGATCTCATCCATGTTCATCACGCTCTGTTTCTTTTCAAAAAAGAAAACCTGTGAAAGGAATTGTTTCTTGACAGGATCGGAGATGAATTTCATTTTTGCAAAACCCAAACCGGCTTCCAATTCGGCAGCCGTATAATCGTTTTTGAACTTGACGATCATTTTATCCGGCACTGTCATTGACGCATGATCCTTGGAATCCACGGCTTCTGCCTTATATTCAATCATCCCTTGCTTGATATCCTTTTTGAAAATACCAGAGCAAGCCTGCAGGGAAGACACTGCCAATAAAAAAAGTAAAGCGCGGGAAATTCCGGGTCTCATAAAATTCTATCCGGGGGAATGGGTGTTTGAGTCGATTAACAACCGATTTTCTGCGATCGGACGGGACAAGGTAAAGATTAATTTTTAATTGGCAATAAGTCGGGCATTACCAATCATTCACCTAATATCCAAGCGTCTTGAGCATTGACTTGTAACTCTGTTCTTTTGCAAACAGGCGGGTGGTGATTTCCCCATCTTCGTCCCTGTCTATGATCACATGTTTAGGAGCGGGAATCAGGCAATGCTGAATGCCTCCATATCCACCGAGTGATTCCTGATAGGCGCCGGTATGAAAGAATCCGATATACAAAGGCTCTTTTGCATTGGGTGTTGTCTTGGGCAGATAAACGTTGTTCGCGTGCGCTTCGGTATTGTAATAATCCATGCTGTCGCAAGTGAGTCCGCCCAGATTGACAGGCTGATATTCCTTATCCCAATTATTTATTGCAAGCAGGATGAATCGCTGATTTATTCCCCAAGTGTCGGGCAATGTTGTAATGAATGAGCTGTCAATCATGTACCACAATTCCCTGTCGTTCTGCAATTTTACATCGGCAACGGAATAGAGTGCAGCGCCACTTTCACTCACTGTAAATGAGCCGAATTCGGTGAAGATATTCGGTTCCGGGATTTCATTGTTGTCGCAGAAGTTTTTGATCTGGCTGATGATTTCCTCAATCATGTACTCATAGTCATATTCAAAACCCAAGGAAGTCTTGATTGGCATTCCTCCACCGATATTGAGTGAATCGAGCGACGGACAAATGTTTTTCAATTCCCAATACACTTTCATGCACTTAGCCAATTCGGTCCAATAATAAATCGTGTCCTTGATTCCGGTGTTGATGAAGAAATGAAGCATCTTCAATTCAAACTTCGGATTGTTCTGGATCTTGTCTTTGTAATATTGGATGATTTCGCTGTGACGGATTCCCAAGCGTGAGGTATAAAATTGGAAATTCGGTTCTTCTTCGGAAGCGATGCGGATGCCGAGTTTTATTTTCGGTGCCTTGCAATACTTTGCGTAATAATCGATTTCGGTTTTATTGTCGATGACCGGCAGCATATTGAATCCGTCATTCGCAAGATCGGTGACCAATTGCATATATTGTTTCCGCTTGTAGCCGTTACAAACGACATATTGGTCTTTTTTCAGCGAACCTTTTTTAAATAACTCCCTGACGATATACATATCGTAAGCGGAAGATGTTTCAAGATGGACATCATTCTTTAGAACCTCATCGAGAACAAAGGAAAAGTGGGAGCTTTTCGTACAATAACAATAGGTATAACTACCTTTGTAATCTACCTTGGCCATTGCCACATGAAACAGTCGTTTGGCTTTTTGAATCTGCTGACTGATTTTGGGCAAATACGTAATCTTCAACGGGGTTCCGTATTTTTTGATAATATCCATCAAAGGAATATCATTGAAATACAGTTCGTTGTCGGCTACCGAAAAACCTTCTTGGGGAAAATTGAAGGTTTGTTCAATGAGTTTCTGGTAGGTATTTTCCATAACGCCTGGGGCAAGTTTATGGGAAGCAGGTGAGTTACTTGTGTTCATGGAATGCAAATGTAAGTGACTTACATTCAATTTGAATTCAAAAAATGAATTAAATCATGGGAAATCGCAAAATAAGATTCATCGAGGTTAAATCTGAAATCGGGGCCGGTACTAGAGGGGCAAGCTTAGGGGTGGATGCCATCAAGATTGCGGCACTGGATTATGGTTCGAACATGTTTCGGCAATTTGAAACGGTTGAAGTGAAGAACGAAAATCAACTGTTGTTTGAATCGCCGGGAAGCCCTTATGCAAAAAGAATCAAGGGACTGATTACGTTATACGAACGGATCGGGAGTGAGGTACAGAAAACATTGCGCTCAAACGGTTTTCCAATCATTCTGGCAGGTGACCATAGTACATCCGGCGGAACCATAGCCGGCATCAGAATGGCCTATCCCAAAGCCAGACTCGGCGTTATTTGGATTGATGCCCACGCAGACATTCATTCTCCTTGGACGACACCATCAGGTAACCTCCATGGCATGCCAATCGCCGCTTCATTGGGGGAGGATAACGTGGGAAACAAGATGAACAAGCCCGATAAGGAGACAGTGGATCAATGGAAAAAACTCAAGGAAGTTGGGGGAATTGCACCAAAAATCACTTATAGGGATCTAGTTTATATCGCAGTAAGGGATGTCGAACCGGAAGAGACATCATTACTGAAGAAGCATCATGTCAAGATGTTTACTACAAACGAAGTGAAGCGTCATGGGGTTGAAAGGATTGCACGTGATACTTTAGCACACTTGAGCCAATGCAACCTGATCTACATTTCATTTGATGTGGACAGCATGGATTCATCCATTTCAAAGGGAACTGGAACACCCGTACGCAACGGCATTACCGAAAAAGAAGCGGGTTCCTTATTGGTTAGGTTAATCCAGAATGAGAAGGTGTGCTGTTTTGAGGTTGCCGAAGTCAATCCGACTTTGGACAAGGAGAACCTTATGGCGGAAAATACATTTGAAATCATTACCAAAGTCGTTGCACAACTGACCAATTGACTTTGACGCATCGAGACAAAATAATATGTTCAACCATTTATGCAATCATTAGAAAATATTTTATCCGAATCAATTACCCTAGCCGTTGAATTACTTTTCGGAGGGAAAATCGAAGCGTCTTCCATCGCATTCAGCAAAACGAATCCGCAGTTTGAAGGTGACATTACATTGGTTGTTTTTCCTTATGTGAAGCTGGCCGGCAAAGGTCCGGAAGAAACGGGAAAGGCAATCGGGGAATACCTGAAAGGGAAATTGGCAATTGTGGAAAGTTATAATGTCGTGAAGGGATTTTTGAATATTGCCTTGAGCGACAATTTTTGGAAAGAGCAATTTGCCGGAATTATAAAAGACGAAAATTTCGGAACGAAAAAAAATATTGCCAATGCACCGTTTGTAATGGTCGAATATTCTTCACCCAATACAAACAAACCGCTTCATCTTGGACATGTCCGTAACAACTTGTTGGGCTATTCGGTGAGCGAAATCCTGAAAGCGGATGGAAATAAGGTGATGAAGGTGAATTTGGTGAACGACCGCGGCATTCACATTTGCAAAAGCATGATCGCGTGGCAGAAATTCGGTAATGGTGAAACGCCTGAATCGAGTGGAATGAAAGGTGATCATTTGGTCGGGAAATATTATGTGGAGTTTGACAAGCATCTCAAGTCGCAAATTTCAAGTCTGAAGTCTGAAGGAAAAAGCGATGACGAAGCGGAAAAAAATGCACCATTGATTCTTGAAGCCCAACAAATGCTTCTCAAGTGGGAAGCCGGCGACAAGGAAGTGAAAGCCTTGTGGGCGAAAATGAATGGTTGGGTGTATGACGGTTTTGCGGAAACCTATAAAAAACTCGGAGTGGATTTCGATAAAATCTATTACGAATCCAACACCTACATTCTCGGAAAGGAAATCATTGACGAGGGATTGAAAAAAAATGTATTCAGGACGCGTGATGACGGAGCGGTGATCATTGACTTGACGCAAGACAAACTCGATGAAAAGGTTTTGTTGCGCAGCGATGGAACTTCCGTTTACATGACCCAGGATTTGGGAACAGCGGTTGAACGCCACAAGGAATTCCCATTCGATAAATTGGTTTATGTGGTGGGCAATGAACAGGATTACCATTTCAAGGTTTTGAAATTGACGTTGAAGAAATTGGGTTACGAATGGGCTGACGGATTATTCCATTTGTCGTACGGCATGGTGGAATTGCCCGATGGGAAAATGAAATCGCGGGAGGGAACGGTGGTGGATGCCGATGACCTGATCGGGAAGATGGAACATGATGCATTGGCTTTGTCGGAAGAGAAAGGTTTGGTGGATGGCATGGATGAAAAAGACAAGGCGCAACTTTCGCACATGATCGGAATGGCTGCATTGAAATATTTTATTTTGAAAGTGGATCCGAAAAAGAAAATGCTGTTCGATCCGAAAGAAAGCATTGACTTGCACGGGAACACTGGTCCGTTCATACAATACACACACGCGCGCATTCGCAGCATCTGGAGAAAATCGGAGTTGAAAGAAATTCCGGCACTCGATTTTTCAGTGACGATGCATCCGAAAGAAAAGGAATTGATCAAGATTATTTTCGCATTCCCGACTGCGATTGCCGATGCGGCGAAAGAATATTCTCCAGCTTTGGTTGCGAATTACGTTTATGATCTCGCAAAAACATTCAACCAGTTTTACGATGTGTGTCCGGTGCTGAAAGAGGAAAATGTTGCGTTGCGGAATTTCCGTTTGGCACTTTCCCTTTCCGTTGCGCGCACCATCAAATCGGCGATGAAAATGTTGGGGATTGATGTGCCGGAGAAAATGTGATTTTAGTCTGAGAGGGTTTTGGATTGTAAGATTATTGCGCTGAAGAAACTTCACTAGCCCTGATTGCAGGGAGCTCCGCCGACCGTAAAGCAGGAACAAAAAAACTTTATTGCACCGACAGTTCCGCTCCCGATCAGTAGGAAAATCATTTTGCGGCGGATCATGGGAATGTGTGGGTTTATCAAATGGATTGAAAAGATTTCTTCCGTCTCCCGCACCACGTCCCACGCCCCTTTTTCTTAACTTCGTCTTCCTCCGAAGGAGCCCTTCGGACTAAAAATCAATAAAAATGTTTGACAATTTAAGTGACAAACTCGAGAGAGCGTTCAAGGTAATAAAGGGTGAGGGAAAAATCACCGAAATAAATATTGCGGAAACGATCAAGGAAATCCGCAAGGCGTTGTTGGATGCCGACGTGAATTATGCGGTTGCGAAAAAATTTACGGATGACATAAAGGAGAAAGCGCTTGGACAAAATGTGTTGACTGCAGTTTCTCCGGGACAATTGCTGATAAAAATTACGCACGATTCGCTGCGTGAGTTGATGGGCGGTGCGGCTTCGGAAATAAAACTCGGTGGAAATCCGACAATCATTTTGATGTCGGGATTGCAAGGTTCGGGTAAAACAACATTCTCCGGAAAGCTGGCCAATTACCTGAAATCGAAAAAAGGGAAAAATCCATTGCTGGTTGCGTGCGACATTTACCGTCCTGCCGCTATTGACCAATTGAAAGTTTTGGGTGAGCAGATCGGTGTGGAGGTTTTTGCGGAACCTGATAACAAGGATGCCGTTTCCATTGCGAAAAAAGCGATTGCACATGCGAAGGTGAATGGGAATTCGGTAGTGATTGTGGATACTGCAGGACGATTGGCGATTGACGAATTGATGATGAATGAAATCGCCGCAGTGAAAAAGGCGATTGATCCCGACGAGATTTTATTTGTGGTGGATGCGATGACGGGACAGGATGCGGTGAATACTGCGAAAGCGTTCAACGACAAGTTGGATTTCGACGGAGTGATCCTGACAAAACTCGATGGTGATACACGCGGCGGTGCGGCGTTGTCGATAAAATCGGTGGTGAACAAACCGATCAAATTTGTCGGGACAGGTGAGAAGATGGAAGCGCTGGATGTTTTTTATCCGGAACGTATGGCGGATCGTATTCTCGGAATGGGGGATGTGGTTACACTTGTTGAGCGTGCGCAGGAACAATTCGATGAAAAGGAATCGCGCAGGATTCAGGAACGTATTGCAAAAAATAAATTTTCCTTCAACGATTTTCTCGGTCAGTTGCAACAGATCAAGAAAATGGGAAATGTGAAAGACCTGATGGGAATGATTCCCGGAGTTGGAAAAGCGATCAAGGACATTGACATCAACGACGACGCATTCAAGCACATTGAGGCGATTATCCATTCGATGACACCGGAAGAGCGCGAGCATCCGGAATTGCTGAACGGCAACAGGAAAGTGCGCATTGCAAAAGGAAGCGGAAGAAATATCCAGGAAGTGAATCGCCTGATCAAGCAATTCGACGAGACAAGAAAAATGATGCGTGTGATGCAGGACAAAGGGCAAATGGCGAAGATGATGCGCAACATGCCGAAGATGGGACGGTGAAATAATTCTGAATGTCGAATATGAATTTAATTGACGGAAAAAAAATATCGGAAATCATTCAGTTGGAATTGGCTGATGAAGTGAAACAATTTGTTGCGAAGGGAAACCGCGCTCCGCATTTGGCGGCTGTGTTGGTGGGGAATGACGGTGGAAGTGTGACCTACGTAAATGCAAAAGTGAAAGCCTGCGAACGGATCGGATTCAAGTCGACACTGGTTCATCTCGATGAAAAAATAACCGAGGCCGAATTGCTTGCAACGGTTTCAAAATTGAATGATGATTCCTCGATAGATGGTTTTATAGTACAACTTCCCCTTCCGAAACACATCAACGAACAGAAGATAATCGAAGCGGTTGATCCGAAAAAAGATGTGGATGGATTTCATCCTTCGAATGTGGGACGCATGGCGCTGAATCTTCCCTGTTATTTGCCGGCAACGCCTTATGGAATCATTCAGTTGTTGGAACGGAATAAGATTGAAACGTCAGGAAAACATTGTGTCGTCATCGGACGCAGCCACATTGTCGGTTCGCCGATGAGCATTCTTCTTGCACGCAATGCATACCCGGGCAATTGCACCGTTACGCTTGTGCACAGCCGCACACCCGACATTTCAAAATTCACGCGTGATGCGGATATCATTGTTGTTGCAATCGGCAAACCGCATTTTCTCAAGGCGGAAATGGTGAAGGAAGGTGTCGTCGTGATTGATGTGGGAACGACACGTGTCGATGCACCGGAAACAAAAAATGGGTGGCGTTTATTGGGCGATGTGAAATTCGATGAAGTTGCTCCCAAGTGCAGTTGGATCACTCCCGTTCCAGGCGGAGTAGGACCGATGACAATTACCGGACTTTTGCAGAATACACTTCTCGCTGCGAAAAAATCAATTTACTGATTTGCCCTTTGGCATTTTCCGAGATCGGTTTCCCATTGTGCATTCTTCCAATTACAAACATTTACTACCGATTCTTTGGTGTTTCGTCATTTACTTTCGCCGAATCAATAAAACCATGAAGCGAAACTGAATTTGATGTGGTCAAAATTCCCGACCCTATCTGAAAGCACGATGAACTTTGAATAATTTCTCCCCAAGAATCCCTTTGGTCCGTTTGTTGGTTCCATTCATATTCGGGATTGCTGTTGCCTATGCATTCAGGATTGAAATCGGAATTCAAATTTTTCTCTGGTCCATTCTCCTTTGTGTCACACTTGTTTTTCTGCAAAGGAATTTCTTGAAGCTTTCCCTTCGATGGATCGGTTTCGATGGATTGATTATTTCGTTTGCGCTTTTTTCTGTTGGGGCCGGATTGACAGTGCTCGAAATGCAACCGCATTTTTCAAGTCCGTTCAACTCTTCCGAAAAGGTTTTGGTGATGCAGATGCGTTTGCTCAATGATCCCGTTGTAAAGGAAAAGAGTGTGAAATTATTTGTGGACCTGCAAGCGTGGGAAGATTCTTTCGAGTGGAAAGCCGGAGAGGAAAAAATGGTTGTTTATCTGCAACGCGATGCCGATGCGGAAAAATTGAAATACGGAGACGAGATTTTGATTCACGCAACTCCGTCGTTGGTGGAAGGGCCGAAAAATCCGGAAGAGTTTGATTATCGCGCGTGGCTTGAACGTTTGGGTGTGCGCGGACAGGTATATGCAAAAATCGGAGAATGGAAATTGACGGATCGCGATCAGGGAAACCGGTTCAAGAAATACGCATTGGATTTGCGCCGCTATTTTCTGGAAAAATTAAAAACGTACGGATTGGGCGGTTCGGCATTTGGTGTTTCTGCGGCATTGCTGCTCGGCGCTTCCGATTATCTTGATCCCGGTACTTTGCAGGCGTATAGCGCATCGGGTACACTGCACGTGTTGTCGGTGTCGGGCATGCATGTGGCGCTGGTGTATGTGGTGCTGTTGAAATTGCTTGCGCCATTTGAAAAAAGGACGGTCGGGAAATGGGTTAGTATTATAATACAACTTTTTTTTCTCTGGTTTTATGCAACACTCACCGGATTATGTCCGTCGGTTTTGCGTTCCGTTACGATGTTGAGCGTGGTCATTGCCGGAAGGGCATTCAATAAAAACGCGCACATCTTGAATTCACTTGCAGCTTCGGCGCTCATTCTTTTGATGGGCGATCCACTCATGTTGTTCGACATCGGTTTCCAATTGTCCTATCTCGCCGTTGGTGGAATTGTAACACTGCAACCGAAGCTGGAAAAAGTGTGGCAACCGAAATTCCGGTTCACGAAGCAGTTGTGGACCTTGATTTCGGTAACGATTGTTGCCCAGGTTTTCACTTTTCCATTGGGACTTTATTATTTCAGGCAATTCCCGACTTATTTTCTTTTGTCCAATCTCGTTGTCATTCCACTGTCAACGGTTACGATGTATGCGGGATTGGTGCTGCTCATTGTTTCCCCGTTTATCATTATTGCAAAACCGATTGCTGCCGTGTTTGGATTTTTGGTTGAACTGCTCAATGGATCTGTCACTTGGATTGAACATCTTCCGTATTCCGTTATTCATTCCGCCAAATGGGAAAAAATGGAATTGCTGTCGCTCTATCTTTTCATTCTTTCCATGCTGTTTTTTTTATTGGGGAAAAACAAAATCTGGTTGCAGGCCGGACTTGCCTCTTTTTTATTGCTGATGTCATTTGTGGCTTATGGAAAAAACGATGTGCAGAAAAAAAGAAAGTTGGTCATTTTCAATGTGAACCGTTCCACGGCAATCGCTGTTGTAAATGGGAATGATGCCGTCTTATTTGCCGATACTTCATTGCTGAAACAGAAAGGCGATATTGATTTTCACATCGAGCCTTTTTTGAAGGCGAATGGAAGTCAGGATGAAAAGATAATTTCATTGGAGGATTCACTTCCTTTCCGGAATGATTTTGTGCATGAGGGAAAAAACAGGATGCTCGCCAATGGGAGGAAAATCATTCTTGCCGATCGGGGTTTTTATTGTGGAACCGAAAATGAACGGTGCGATATTCTTTTGATGGAACAGAATACAAAGTCAGGATTGGACACCTTGATTTCGAGATTGAATCCTTCATTGGTTGTTGCGGACGGATCCGATTCGAAAATGAAAATAAAGAAGTGGGAAGATATTTGTGAGAAAAGGAAAGTGAAATTTTACAACATACAACAGCAAGGTGCGTTGGTGATTGAACAATGATTTTGTAACTCAAAAGGAATTGGATTAGATTTGACTGATGTCAAGATTCCTTTTTTGCCTTTCATTTTTATTGGTCTCGTCATCCGTTTCGTTGGCACAGGCATGCGACACGAATGAAGTTGTCCATTTGCTCAACCTGATCCTGCACACTTCCAAACACAACGATTTTTTGTTGGCGAGCAAACCCGAATCAACCGATAAGGTTCGGGTTTTCATTTTCAATCACGACTCATTATCCGTTCACTCCTGTCTCGACAGCAATTTCAGATGGAAAAAGGAAATGATAAAAAGCGAAGGCGTGACATTGAAGAATTCGGATACCGCAAATGAAAAAAAATGTATGTATGTTTCGCTTCCCATTTTTTCAGTCGACCATGACACTTGTATGATAAGTGTGAGCGAGAGTGACGGTGAATGGGGAGGTTATGGCGCACTTTATTTTTTCGAAAGGAAAAGGGGAAAGTGGAGATTCGTGAAAAAGAATGTCTGTTGGGTTTCCTGAATTGCAAT
>CAYMZV010000075.1:0-15426 GCA_964394965.1 uncultured Chryseobacterium sp. | reverse complement strand
CAGGCTGGCCACCACACTTTGAATGTCTTCCACCGCAATCGGATCGACTCCTGCAAAAGGCTCATCCAGCAAAATGAATTTCGGATCAGTGGCGAGTGCGCGCGCGATTTCCGTTCTGCGCCTTTCTCCACCGGAAAGTGAGTCACCTGTGTTCGTGCGGATGTGTTGTAAACCGAATTCATCCAAAAGGCTTTCTAATTTCAAAGCCTGTTCGTCTTTCGTTTGTTTCGTCAATTCCAACACAGCCTTGATGTTATCCTCCACACTCAATTTACGGAACACCGAAGCTTCCTGCGCAAGATATCCGACTCCCAATTGTGCACGTTTGTACATCGGCAAATTGGTGATTTCAAGATCGTCCAGATAAATCCTCCCTTCATTCGGTTTGATCATTCCGACAATCATGTAAAAGGAAGTTGTTTTTCCCGCACCGTTCGGTCCAAGCAATCCCACAATTTCACCTTGCTTCACATTGATCGAAACGTCTTTTACGACGACACGGTTTTTATATTTCTTGACAATGTTGTCTGCTCCGAGGATCATGATGCAAAGATGGGGAATAAATTTACTGTTGTGCCGATTTACCGATTTGACAATGTCTTTTTAAAATAAATTAAGAGATCACAGGGATTCCCATTCGCACACGATCCATTGGCAATTCCTAAAAAATCACTTGCATGGAAACGCGTACACCGAATGGTTTTGCATTCTGATTGTCGAGATAGGACAATCGCCAGAAACAATCGACACGGAAAAACTTGAAGATGTTTTCTATTCCCGCACCCGCTTCCATATATGGACCGCGATTCAACGAATTCAATGTCGTCGGGAAAAGGATTTCATTCCGGTTTGCCTGACTGACACTTCCCACCAACCATTTGTAGGAAACAATTTCCCTCCATTTCAATTTACGCATCAACGGAATGTGATTGAGGAAAAATCCGTCCAAGTGATAAATGATGGTTGCCTGTGCGTATTTGTCGCTGCAGAATTCGTAATATTTCATCATGTTGAATGCCGACCAATCATACACATACGTTTGGTTTCCGGGGTGAATTGTCAACAACGGATAAGGAACCGTTCCCCATATTTTTCCGGCTTCAAGAATATAATTCACATAACCGAACACACCGAAACGCAAACGGTCATCGACATTGATGCTTGCCTTGCGGTAATTGTAATTGCTTCCGAAAACACCTTTCAATCCTTCCACATACTGGATCTGGACAATCGGATATTTTGTTCCCACACTCACGCGTGTGAAGGTACTCTCCACATATTTTTCATTGTACGCAAAACGGTTTCCCAATTGTATCTCACTCGTGGTGATACGCTGGAAATTCTGCGTACCGCCATTTGGAAGTTCATGCTGATAATTGAATGCACCGATCGGATACATGTTGCGGGTGACAAAAGACAATTTCGTTTCAAATCCCTTGAACCATTCGAGATCATACCAATATTCATAATGCTCCACGTGTGTAAAACCGCTGAACGGTGTGCTTCTGAAAATTGTGGCAAGGATATTATCCGTGGTGAATGCATTGTTGCTCAACCCGAGAATCTCATTGTCATTTTTATAAAAGACACCCGTGAGCTGTCGCGGCTTTTTGGTGATGTAGGTTTTAAAACCGAAAGCATATTTGAATTTCTCATCGCGCAAACCATACGCCGTGTATCCGCTGAACTCACACCATCGACTGAAATCATTGCTCGTCCGCCCACCCAACCGGAAACGCGTTCCCTCAATCGGATTTCCGCTGATTGTTTTATACCACGGGCCAAAATCCCAAAGACCATAAGTATAATATCCGGTGTATGCCGTAAGCACAACACTTTGCCACGAGTGATAGATTTTCAATGTTTGAACGGTATCCACCATCTGGTAAATTCCCTTCTCCTGTTTGTTCAGCGTGTCGTGACGATTGGCCACCCAAAAAGAATCGTTGCGGTTTTCTGCGCCTTGTTCGACAACGAGATTATCCGTTCGCGTATAAAAATCATTCGGCATCGGTTTGTTCACGACAATGTCTTTATACGATGTTGTTTTCCTCCCGTAAAATCCCTCTTTTTTGTCCGCCATCACAAAATCGCCGATCACCCTTTCTTTTGTCATCATCCAGGCACCGCTTGTATTGTTGAATTCCTGAATGACATAAAATGAGTTGACATAATTGATGTTTGCATCATCGGTGATATTCATTTCAATGCGCTTGATCGCAAAAGAAGTGTCGGCGATCCAAACGTTTCCGACAAAAAGCAATTCCTGTTTGCGGCGCGGCTTGAATTGAATTTGATAACACCAGTGTCCGTCAATGGTCATGCTGTCGACGAGATAATATTTGTAAAATGCCTGGCCATTATCGGAAACCGGACTCACGAATATTTTTCCGAAAACCAAAAGGTCATTTTTATAAATGTCAACATCCTGATACATGTCACCGGTGAATTGTGCGACGCTTGCATCATTGAGACCTGAAACTTTCGAACCCTTGATGACTTCTTTCTTGCATCGCGGATTTTTCAAAAAATAGATATCGGAAATGGATTCTGAAAAGAAAAGCGGGAGATGCGGTTTTTCACTTGGATTTGTACTGTCGATATTGTCGAAAATGAATTTCACCGGTTTCATCACTTTGCTCTTTTCCATTTTCGGCGTGATGTTGTTCAAATCGAATTCCAATTTGTTGTACACTTCATATTGATACGCATCCAATTTTATCTTGTCGTTATCGTCTTTGTGTTTGTAAACCTGTTTCAGGATTGTGATGGCGGGATTCTCGCCCGGATGAATATCCACGACAGCCATCTCATTGTCGGAAGCCATTCCGATATTGACAATTTGAGTGGCGCCTTGCTTGATTTTCAAAACAGTCGGTTTATAACCAACGTAAACCGCCTTGATGGAATCGATATGTCCATCAATTGAGAGTGTGTAATTTCCATCAATGTCGGAAACCGTTCCCTGCGTTGTTCCAACCCCGATGATGCTGACAAAAGGCATCGCTTCATTCGTGGTTGAATTATAAACTTTTCCCGAAATATGGGTTGTCTGCGCAGAGGCCGCCGCAAAAAAACAAACGGAAAAAAGAAATAGGAAAAATCTCTGCGACATTATTGGAATTGATAGGCTACGAATATACGGAATAGGTTTGTCCCAAATGGATGGCTTCGCCATGCATAATCTCTAGACGTTTAAAGTTAGAAAAGGTTTACTGAAAACGAATGCGATTCATATAAAACCGCAAGTTGGTATCGACAAACAGCCAATAGGAAATGACAAATAAGTTCAGGGGGAAGGATATGATGTGTTTTTTAAACCGCTCTTCTTTTTTCCACCCTCTTGGCAACAATGATACTTGCCTCATATAAAACATAAAGCGGAACGGCAACAAGCATTTGTGTGAAGATGTCGGTTGTCGGAGTGATGACGGCTGCAACAATCAAAATGATGACGATGGCATGTTTCCTGTATTTTCCCATGAACGCACCGGTGAGAATTCCAAATCTCGCCAGGAAATAAACGATGATGGGAAGTTCAAATACCAATCCCATCAACAGGACAAGTGTGGTGACAACTGAAATGTAGGAATCGATGGAAAAATTATTCTGGATGGAAGGATCCACTTTATAATTCCCGAGAAAATAAATTGCCATGGGCGTGACAATATAATATCCGAATAGAATTCCCGAAAGGAAAAGCCCAGTTGCATAAGTAATGAATCCCGTTGCCGCTTTTATTTCTTTTTCCTTTAATGCAGGTTTGATGAAACGCCACAATTCCCAAAGCAAATACGGGAATCCCAAAACCAATCCCGCCACCAACGCTCCCCACATGGCCAATGTGAATTGTCCGGTGACATCCAGATTCTGAAACTTGAAATTGAATTCCGTAAAACAGAGTGCATCACCCATTCCCATTTTATGTGACAGGTTGCAAAGGAAAACGTAAGTGAAGAAGTTGGGATCTTTCGGTCCGAGAATGATTTTTCCGAAGAGGATTTCAGGAAAACAAAAAGCGACACAGGCAAGAATTGTAACTACGATCGCCGACCGCACCAAATGCCAACGCAAAGCTTCGAGGTGTCCGAGAAAAGACATCTCCCCCTCTTTTTTTTTGCCAGTCCCAAATGAAAAAAGTCCCATAGAAGCGGGCAAAGATACAGAAAAGTGAGAGGTGACAAGAGGCAAGTAAGAAGGAGAAAAAATCCTTTATTATTTTTAACCGCTTGCATCACTCCTCACCCGTCACTTGCCACCCGTCACTTTTCCTTATCTTCACACACTGTGAAAACCACGAAAGTCAACGTTCCAACAGGTTCGAAAATCAATGGGGAAATTCCTTCCCCGAAACCTCTTCGCCAACCCGCTTTCCTTGCTTCAGCGATTTTACTTCTCATTCTCGTTTGCTGGACTTACAGCAATCACTTCGAAAACCCATTTGAATTCGATGACGCACATACCATCGTCAACAACACGGCGATCCGTCACCTGAAAAACATTCCCGATTTTTTCACCGACACCACTTCATCGAGTACGTTGCCTGCCAATCGCGCCTATCGTCCGGGCTTGACCGCCTTGAATGCGATTGATTATGCGATTCAAAACAGGATGAATGAATTGGTTCGAAAAGATTCTCTTGGCAAGGCGGCGCGTTTCCAAAAGATGTTTTGTCCACTTTGGATGGCGAAAGTGAAAGCTGGAACTGCAGAAACCATCAACCCTTTCTGGTATCACGTTTCCATTTTCCTGACTTATCTTTTTCTCGGTTTTTTATTTTTCCATTTCCTCCATTACATTTTCAGGAAAACATTTCCCGAAATAAAATATGCGCATTGGGCGGCGCTCATCGGAACAGGTTGGTTTATGGTGCACACTGCAAATGCAGAAACCATCAATTACATCATTTCCAGGGACGATTCCTTTTCGACGATGATGGTGATTTTCGCTTTTGTGATTTACTTTTTTTCCGAAGTGTCGAGAAAATATCTTCTCTTTCTCATTCCGATTTTCCTGGGCTATTTCGTGAAAGAACCAACCGTCATGTTTGCGCCATTGCTGCTTGTTTTCCTGTGGCTGTTCGGTGACCTCGATAAAAACAGGACACGGTTGTATTTGCAGGTCGGCGTTTCATTCGCACTTGCCGGATTCCTTTTTTTACTGTCGAAAGAAATGACTCCCAAACACCACACTTACGGAGGAGGCGATTGGTCGACATACATTTTCACACAGGCTTTTGTGATCGAACATTATTTCAACAGCTTTTTATTGCCGGCAAATTTGAGTGCCGATACGGATTGGACATTGGTCAATTCGCCTTTTGATGACCGTGTTGTTGCCGGATTTTTTTTCATCGTCGCCATGCTGGTTGTCGCTTGGAAATGTTCGAAAAGAAAAGAGACAAAACCGATTGCATTCGGAATACTTTGGTTTTTCATTGCATTGGCACCGACAAGTATTTTTCCATTGTCGGAAGTGTTGAACGACCACCGTCCGTTTTTCGCTTATGTCGGATTGATCATTGCATTTGTAACTGGAGGGATTTTATTGTTCAACAGATTCATGGAAACGGAAAAAAAGAATATTGCCAAAATCGCTTTCCCCGCTTTCGCCGTTGTGATTTTATTTTCGCATGCATACGGCGCACATCACCGCAACCAGGTATGGAGCAGCGGTGAAAGTTTATGGAAGGACGTAACGGAAAAAAGTCCGGGCAATGGACGGGGATGGATGAATTATGGATTGTCGCTCATGGGAAGGACAAGCAAAGACACGGCATATATCCGACAAAGCATGGACAGTGCAATCATCTGTTTGAACAGGGCACTTTCCATTTATCCGAATTATTCCTATGCAAACATCAACATGGGTCTTGCACAATCAAAAATCGGAAATGACAGGGGAGCTGAAGCGTATTATACAAAAGCGGTTTTGGTGGATCCTTACAATCCGGAATGCTATTATTATTATGGATTGTATCTGTTGAAAATGAACAGGGGCGACGAAGCGAAAACAATCCTGAACAAGGGACTTGCCATCAGTCCGGCTCATGAAGGAATCAATTTGATACTTGCTTCGCTGAATGCGAACAATTTGGTTTCCCCGCTTGATGCCGCACGCAATCTGGCAAAACAGAATCCGACTGCCGACAATTACCTGAACCTGAGTTTGCAATTGTACAACGCAGGATTATTTTCCGAAAGTGCGCAGGCCGCCGAGCAATGCGTCAGGATAAAACCGGATTATGTTCTTGGCTACAATAATATCTGTGCCGCTTTCAATAAAATCGGTGAATGGGATTCAGCGGTTGCTGCCGGAAAAAAAGCGGTTGACCTCGATCCGAAAAATCAATTGTCGCAGAATAATTTCGCTTTTGCATTGCAATCAAAAAATCATTTCGACCAATTGGAAGCCGACGCAAAAAAGAATCCGACTTACAATGCATGGATCAATCTCAGTCTCGAATGGTACAACGCGTCCAATTTCAAAAAGTCAATGGTCGCAGCGGAAGAGGCGACAATGATCAATCCGAATGATGTGATCGGCTGGAATAACATTTGTGCCGCCGCAAACAAAATCGGTGATTGGGACCGGGCCATTGTCGCCGGTGAAAAAGCGTTGAAAATCAATCCCAATTACGAACAGGCGAAAAACAATCTGGCCGTTGCACAACAGGGAAAAAAAGGCGTGAAGTGATGAGTAATTGGCGATTGGTCATCAGGAAAAATAGGATATACATGCACTTAATCTTCAATCACTAATCGCTATTCGCCAATCACTACTAACCAATAACTGCAAATGAATATTCTTGGATTCAATTGTTACGGTCACGATTCGGCAGCTGCGCTGGTGGTGAATGATGAAGTTGTGTTTGCGGTGGAGGAAGAACGCTTGAATCGGAAAAAACATTTCGGTGGTGTGCCCGAGCATGCGATACGCGCGTGCCTTGAACATGCAGGAATGACCTTGGCGGATATTGACCATGTTGCCTTTTTCTGGAAGCCTTCCATTTCCTATGCCAAGATTCCCGTTTACCTTTTGAAATTCTGGAACAAGGTTCCGACACTTCTCCGCGAACAGAAAACTTTTTCGGTGGAAGAAAATCTCGGCATGTTGAATTATCTGAAAGACATGAAAAAATTGCCGGAGACCTTGAAAAAACTTTTTCCGACTTCCGCTCCGGCAAAATTCAAATTCCATTTGCTTGAACATCATTTCTGTCACGCCGCTTCCGCCTTCTACCCCACTCCCTATGATGATGCCGCCATTCTCACCATCGACGGTGCGGGCGAATGGACAACCAGCATGCTCGCGCATGGAAAAGGAAATTCAATCACAAAAGTCGGAGGTGTGGTAACACCTTATTCACTCGGCGCTTTTTATCAGGCAATTTCACGTCATCTCGGATTCAAATTGATTGAGGGACCGGGAAAATTAATGGGGCTTGCATCGTACGGAAATCCAGATACGGAGATTTATAAAAAAATGCGCGAGATCGTGAAGCTCACGAAAGACGGCGGTTTCAAACTCGACATGTCTTATCTCTGTTATCATTACACGCGGAAAAGTGGCGTAACAAAAAAATTCACGGATGCATTCGGCCCTTCGAAAGATGTTGGGAAAGATTGGTCGGCACATGAATTGGATGTTGCTGCCGCCGCACAACACATTGTGGAAGATGTGATTTTGCACATGGTACGCACACTGAAGAAAAAAACGAATTCGGAAAACCTTTGCATGGCAGGAGGAGTTGCATTGAACAGCGTTGCGAATGGCTTGATTGCAAAAGAGGGATTGTTCAAGAATATTTTCATTCAACCCGCAGCGGGAGATTCTGGAACCGCATTGGGTGCGGCATTGCTGATGAACCATAAAATATTGGATCGTCCACGGAAATGGGTCATGGAAAATGCATTTCTCGGTCCGGAATATTCTTCGGAACAATATGAAAACGCAATCCGGAAAAGCGGTTTGCCTTATGTGCGCACAAAAGATTACAATGAATTCGCCGCAAAAAAATTAAAGGAAAATAAAATCCTCGCGTGGTTTCAGGGACGCATGGAATTCGGTCCGCGCGCATTGGGGAACAGGAGTATCATCACCAGCCCGCTTCATCCCGACATGAAAGCGATCGTGAATGCACGTGTAAAATTCCGCGAAGCGTTCCGTCCATTTGCGGCGATTGTACTCGAGGAGGATTGCGGGAAATATTTCGACAGTGATTTTCCCAATCCGTACATGTTGTTTGTCTACAACGTGAAAAAGGAATATCTCGGAAAAATGCCGGCCATCACACACGTCGACAACAGCGTACGCATACAAACCGTCAACGAAAAGGAAAATCCGGAATTACGGAAATTATTGGAGGCCTTCAAGAAAGAAACCGATTGTTCCGTTTTGCTGAACACTTCTTTCAACATCAAGGGGGAACCGATTGTGGCGTCACCTGAAGATGCGGTAAAAAGTTTTGCTGAAGCCGACATGGATTATCTGGTGATGGGAGATTTTGTGGTGGCGAAACCGGGGGATGAGAAGGCTTTGGAGTTTTGAGTTCGGATAATATTTTAGAATGAGGTGATTTTAGAGTGAAAATATTTTTTTGTGGATCTTGCCCTATGAAATAACGGCCGGTGAAATTGTCGGATTTTTTCCAATCCCATGCAACCTTTGGGGTGTTCCCTGCATCTAATCAATCAAACAGTGGTGTTTTCAACTTCTGTCTAACCGCAGAAGTCGCTGTTTAACGTGTGTGTATAACATGTGCTAAGCCGATAAACAGAGGGTAGCCTTCTTCCTCCAACATTGGCAAACATTACAGGTACATGGCCGGCTGAACCGCTTGGGAGAACGGATCAGCCGGTTTTTTTATGCCTTGACTTGAATTCGATTGCGGAACAGAGTCTAGAATTTCTCTTTCCTGAAAAATTCCTCAATGGGAACCTTGTGAATATCCAGAATCCGCGACAGGCTTTTTATGGTCAGATTCGTTTTGCCCTTTTCGATTCTCCAATATTGCATGCGGGAAAGGTTATTTTCCACTGCAAATGATTCATAACTCTTGTAACCATTCTTTTTCCGAAGCTGGGCGAGCTTCGTTCCGATATTGAGCAAAATGATGTGATGCTTATCCATGTCGGAAAAATCCAAAAGAATCGACATATATGTTACAACATATATGTATACATCTTTTAAATATATTTAATTAAATTCGAATCGGCGATGAACTATTTATCTGCCGATTGTTTTTTTAGAAATTATTGGGAAAAGGTTTTGTCACAACTTTTCATGTCCCTTCCGTAAAAGGGAAATTCTGTAGGGGGATCACCTGAGCGGAGGGGACTGCAAAGGTTTATGGTTTCAGAAATGATAGGCGATACCGAATAGATACCGCATTCCACCCGGATTGAGACTCAGTGCATTTTTCCGATTCAACGCACCCGAGAAATAAAAGGAAGGTTCCACCCACAATCCGAAATGTCCACCGAATAAATATTCCATTCCGATTCCGGTTTGCCCGCCGATTACAAATTTGTTCATCCCTTCCAATTGATTTCCACTGTATGAAAATGTTTTTCCCGATTGCGGAACCGTCAATGTCATTTCCTGTTTTTCAAGGAAAGCGCCGTTCGATAGCAAGTCGGCATAAACACCAAAATGTTTTGTGCGGATTCCATAATAGGAAACACCCAATTGCAGATTGAGGTAATCATACCGTTCGGCAGAATTGATTTTAATGTGGAAGGTATCTCCGATCGGACCGGAATTATCGTGGTAATTGAAATTGGAAGAGGCGCAATGGATCGCAGACGTTGCCGTATGCATCGTGAACGTGGTGGAATAATTGTGGTTGAATTCGAATTCACTTTCAAGCGGTGTGGTTTCGAAAATCGAATAGTACACTCCTGCCGTCAGTGAAATCCTGTTCGTTACGAAATAGCCGAATCTTCCGCCATAAGAACTGGTTTGCTGCGGAAGCGATTTCAGTTTGTCCTTGTCATAAATGCGCACATCATTCGAACCGAAATTATCGTCTGCATCAGTCGAGTTCAGTATTTTTCCCGCATCAACCGCGCCATGCAACGATGCAAAAAACACAGGGAAAAAATCCGTTGTTGCCGGTGAAGGAATTGCCTTGGTACTGTCGGCGGCTGGCAATATTGTTGAATCTTTTTTCGCAGCATTGTTTTCAACAACATTTGTTGCGGGCACAGAATCTTTTGCAACCGGATTTATTCTGGAAATGTTCGCCGGTGAATTGGCATCGGCAACGGTCGAATCCTTTTTTGCAGGCTCAATACTGCTTTTGAAATCGGATAATTTTTGCGGCAATTGATAAGTCGCCCCCTGATGATCTGCGTCAACAGGATTGGTTTTATCCAGCGATGCAACAGCACTCTTGCCACCGGAAACCGATTTGCCCGAATCGGAAAAAGCCAAACCCGATTTGTCAGGCTGCCTGTTGTTTTCAAAATCCGTTTTATCCGAATAAATGGAATTCGATTTCGCATCACTCTTGGCAACGGGATATTTTTTTGATGCCGGATTGTGTGTGGATTTTTTATCGGAATTGGTTGCGGCATTTGTCACAACCGGATTTTCCGCCGCATCATTTTTCGTTGTGAAATCTTTTTGCGATTTTTTATCCGATGCGTGATCCGATTTTTTTGCACCGTTATTTTTTACAATGGATTTTCTGTCGACACTGCCTTGATCCTGATTGTCGTTCGGATTGTTTTTTACCGAAGAATGATCGGCGCTTGGATTGTCCGTTTTTGAATCGGAAGAATTTCCTGCAAGGTTTTTATTTTCAGGATTGGTGGAAAGGTTTTTGCTTATTGAATTGACTGAATCCGAATTTGTTTTTGGACGACGTTCATCTTCGGTTGTGGTGTAAGGAACATTCTTAGCGGAGTTTTTGTCAATACCCGTATTGGAGGAATCATATTTCCATCCGGTCACTTTCGGATTTTGGGCAAGCGGTTTTTTCTGGCTCACGGAAATGCCGAACCAGATTCCCAATCCGAGTAGAAGTGCAATTCCCGAAAGCCACCAGATCCATCCAACCGGATGATGTGGATTCACATCGAGTTGCCGCTCGATCTTATCCCAGACCATCTCGCGCGGAGCCGCTTCCTCTCCTGCGAGTTTGTCACGGAATAAACCGTCGAGTTCATTATCGTCATAATTCTGTTTCATCCTGCTCGTTTTTCGGTTACGTTTTCCGACATTAATTTCTGCAGGCTTTCCTGCAAATAATTCCGCGCTTTCGACAATTGGCTTTTCGAAGTGCCTTCATTGATGCCCAGCATCTCCCCTATTTCCTTATGCGAATAACCTTCAATCGCAAACAAATTGAAAACCATACGGTAGCCTTCCGGCAAATGATCCAGCATCTTCAAAAGTTCATTCGCATTGATCTGCGAAGCTGTGTCGAAATGGCTTTGTGGATGGTATTTGTTTCCCACCTCATCGAGATCGGAAAAGTTCAGGTCCCTCTTGTGCGAACGAATATGCATGAGCGCTGTATTGACGATTATCCGTCTGATCCAGCCTTCAAATGAACCGTCACGGCGAAAATTACTTATGTTGCGAAACACGGTCACAAACCCGTCCTGCAGCACATCCTCCGCCTCTTCACGGTTACGGACATAACGCAGACAAAGAGCAAACATCTTCCCCGAATACCGCTTGTATAGCAGTTCCTGGAATTCACGTTTGCCCGAAATACATCCCTCCAGAATGTGTTCTTCGGTCACCAATTGGGTAGCTTTCTTTGATGAAGATGCAAGTTCGCTTCGGAAGGTTGCCCTGATGAAACAATTTCCATTCCTAAATTACAATATAAAGTCCAAAGGGATCGGGAGCGCAACACTGTCATTTTCCATTGGCACTTTTCCCGCTTTTCGCTTGTACTCCTCGTGCCACGCGCATCCAACGCAACTGCGGGGTACCGCTGCAATCGGGGCTGTTTCAGATTCTTTTCCTCATCACCATCATCTGCGAAACCGATTGGAAAACATTTTACTCCACAAAAAATTTCTTTCCCATTTCAACAATCCTCATTACATCCACCTGCTCTATCGGATGCGGCGTATCGGCAATGATGTTGAATTCCGCATTTTTCAATCGGCGAAAAACATTTTCGGTTTCTGCAACGCTCACCATCATATCACGTTCTCCGACTGTCAGCAAAATCCTGTTTCCGATTTTCAAAAAATCATCATTACCCAACGAAGGATTTTTCCCAAGCCCCAGCATCATCTCCGATGTTTTATCCAAAACCATTTTCCAATCATTCGGCGCGTGACTTTTTTCCAGCGCTTCGGCAAATTGGGGAACCTTTTCCAAAATCTTTTCCGGATTCAGCAGCTTCACTTCTTTTGCCGCAATCCCTTCATTCCAATCCAACTTTGTGGCAAGCGTGAATATTTTTCCAACCCGCTCCGGAAAATGCCGCGCCAGATAAAGGGCAACATACCCTCCCATGCTGTAACCGAAAACATCAACGCGCAATATTTTTTCCGAATCCAAAAATTCCAAAACACTTTCTGCAAACAGCTGTATTGAAAACGGCGCTGCCGGAAATCCCTTGCCGCCATGACCCGGAAAATCAAAGACAGGAACCTGTGAAAAATATTTTCCGAATTCCTTTTGCAGCGGCAGCAACTGCGAAGAACTTCCAATCGCACCATGAAGCAACAACAATGGATTCATGCTTTCAAAAATAATCAATCACCAATGAAATCATACCCGAACTTCATGAAAACAAAAATCCCGGACTCCAACACTTGGGAATCCGGGATTTTGAAATTTTATTTTTCTACTGTTTCAATACATCTCCATCGAAACATTACTTGGCATCTTTCAATATGAACGCAGCCTCGTTCACATAAGGATCTTTTTTCAGCTTGTTGAGGAAATCCGTTTTGCGCGCCATTTTTGCGGTGTCCGATTGCATGGCCTGCTTGTCCACATCAAGCATCAACGCATTCAATCCGGGAATCGGATTTTCCAACGGTTTGAACTTTTTGTTTTCCTCCGTCAATGCATCCTGCGACGCTTGGTAATCGGGAAGATAAAGTGATTCAACCGTGTTGTCCTTTTCCTTTTTGAATTGCTCCGCCTTTTCATTGATCAACGTGAACTCATCATTTTTTGCAACACGCGCATCACTGTTCGATTTTATTTTTGTGTAGTCCGGAGCGTCTTTCCAAATCGTGTAAGGTGCCGCGGGAATCTGATCCCATTCCATCGGATAATCCAAATCCTTTTCACCTTGCTCATCATATTTGTAGAATCCCGGAAGCACTACATCTGGAATCACACCTTTCAACTGTGTCGATCCGCCATTGATGCGATAGAATTTCTGTATCGTCACTTTCAATGAACCGAGCGGTTTCATGTCGGCAGTCACTTCAGGCGAACTGTAATCGTCGAAGTCATAAAAATTCTGCACCGATCCTTTTCCGAATGTGGAAGCCGAACTTCCAACGATAACGCCGCGTTTGTAATCCTGAATCGCAGCGGCAAGGATTTCCGAAGCGGAAGCGCTGTTCTCATTGATCAACACAACCAACGGTCCATCATAAACAACAGACCCATTATCCTTGTCGTCATACACACTCACACCTTGCGCACGCGATTTCACTTGCACAACGGGTCCTTGCGGAATGAACAGTCCAACCATCTTGATCACTTCATACAACGATCCGCCGCCATTGTCACGCAAATCGAGAATGACACCGGAAACTTTTTCCGCTTTCAATTTTTCCAATTCTTTTTTCACATCGTCCGAAGCGGCATGCGTTCCCGATCTGTCTTTTGTAAAGTCCGCATAGAATCCGGGAAGGCGGATGTAACCGATTTTTTTCTGCTGGTCGATGATCGCACTCTGCGCAAATGTTTCGTCGAGAATGATGATGTCACGGATCAACGGAATGACAACGATGCTTCCATCCGGTTTTTTTACGGTGAGACGCACTTCGGTTCCTTTCGGTCCACGGATAAGTTTCACCGCATCATCCACTTGCATGCCTGCGAGATCAACCGGCTCCTTGTCGCCTTGCGCCGCTTTCATGATCAAGTCACCGACTTTCAACTGGCCTTGTTTCCAGCATGGACTTCCCGTCACAATGCTTGTCACTTTGATGTAACCGTCTTTTTCCTGAAGCGTCGCACCGATTCCTTCGAGTTGGCCGGTCATTGCAATATCGAAATCGCTTTTTCCTGTCGGATTGAAAAATTCGGTGTGCGGATCAAAAATTCCGCAAACAACATTCAGGTAAGACAACATGCGATCGGCACGTGTCACTTTTTCCAGACGGGAGAAAATATCGTCTTCCACCTTTTTCACTTTTGCGCGCGAATCGGCTTCCAAATCGGAGTCCGTTTTTATTTTATGGGTTGTCTTGACCGTTATGCCTGAACTGTCTTTTACCGAAACATAAGAGTCGGCAGTAACGTTAATGTTTTTCGGATCTTTTATTTGGGTGTCCTGTTCTTTCTTCGCATCCACAAAACGGACCATCACCTGATACTTGAGGTATTTTCTCCAAGCTTCTTTCATGTCATCCTTATCCTTCGCATACGTTGCTTTATCCGGATCCAATTCCACACTTTCCTTCACGCTGAAATCAAATGGTTTGGAAAGAATGTCGGTGTAATATGTTTTGTCGTCGGCAATGCGTTGCACAAATATTTCAGCCGAGCGATTGAAAAACTCAAACGTCTTCGCATTGATCTCATCGTCGATCTTGTCGTAAAAATTTGTTTTCAACTCGTCGTAATCGGATTGCAACAGGATTTTCTTGTTGTAGTCGGCGCGTTTCAGGTAGGTATCGAAAACCTTATGTGAATAATCGTCATTGACATCTTTGGGATTGTAATGTGCATTTTTCAACACATTCATCATGATATCGAGAATGACTTTTTCCTTTGCATTATCAGCATCAGTCGGATGGGGAGCTGCTGCACAACGGCTGCCTAAAAAGGTGTAAGCCGTAAAACCGAGAATGGCTGGAATTACAAATAGGGCGAATCGAAATTTGGATCTCATAAATTGCATTTAATGTATAACTCCAAATTTAGTCAAAAAGCGTGCTGGATTTTCTTAAGAACTGTTAAGCTGGCAATGACAAGTGACAAGAGGCAAGTGACAAGGGATGAGTGGTAAATTTTATTTTTTTGTCACCTGCCCCTTGCCACTTCCTATTGGCAAATCTGCTTCAATTGCTGCATGATTTGCGGCATGCTCCAATCCACTCCGCCTATTTTCGTCAACACGATTTTTCCATCCTGATCCAAAACATAAGTGGTTGGATAAGTATTGATTCCCAAATCGGAAAATTTCTTTTCGCTTTGAAGGAAATCAAACTGGAAATTCTGCGCGTTTTTGAATGATTGCAATTTGGTTGCGTTTTCGTCTGA
>CAYMZV010000074.1:0-15516 GCA_964394965.1 uncultured Chryseobacterium sp. | reverse complement strand
CGCAAATCCCAAAGTGGGTTTGTTGAATATCGGCGAAGAACCTGAAAAGGGAAATCTCGTTGCGCAGGCTGCTCATGCGATGATGAAAGATTCGAAAGATTTCAATTTTGTCGGAAATGTCGAGGGAAGAAATATTTTTTCCGATGATGCGGATGTAATCGTTTGCGAGGGATTCACGGGAAATGTGGTGCTGAAATTTGCGGAAGCGTTTTACTCCAAAATAAAGAAACGGGGCATCGACGATGAGTATTTCAACCGTTTCAATTATGAATTGTACGGAGGAACCCCCATTCTCGGTGTCAACGGAAATGTCGTTATCGGTCATGGGATTTCAAGTCCACTTGCCATAAAAAACATGTTGTTGTTGTCCTATAATGTTGCTCAGGCACGACTACCTGAAAAAATAAAACAAGCATTCTGACGCGTATGAAAAAAATCAGGGCCGCAGTTACCGCTGTTGGAGGATGGCTTCCCGAAACCATTCTCTCGAATGCAGATCTTGAAAAAATGGTCGATACCACCGATGAGTGGATCACCTCGCGCACGGGCATCAAAGAACGCCGCATCATGGTTGGGAAAGAACGCGGCACTTCCGAAATCGGCATCAATGCAGTGAAACAGATCCTCGACAAAAAAGGAATCGATCCGCTTGAAATCGATTTGCTGATTGTTGGAACCGTTACTCCCGATTTTCTTTTTCCCTCCACATCAAACCTGATTTGCAGTAAACTCGGAATGAAAAACACGTGGGGATTTGATTTGACGGCAGCTTGTTCAGGTTTCCTTTATGCACTTTCCACCGCTTCGCAATTCATTGAAAGCGGACGCTACAAGAAAGTGATTGTGGTGGGTGCAGATAAAATGTCGTCCATCATCAATTACGAAGACCGTGCAACATGTGTGATTTTCGGTGACGGTGGAGGAGCGGTTTTATTGGAACCGACGGAAGAGGATAATGGACTGATGGATTTTATTTTGCACGCCGATGGATCAGGCGGACAATACTTGAATTGCCGTGCAGGCGGTTCGGTGAATCCCGCTTCACATGAAACGGTGGATTCGAAAATGCATTATGTTTTTCAGGAAGGGCAAGCCGTATTCAAGCATGCGGTAGTCAACATGGCGAACGTGTCGGCGGCGATCATGGAAAAAAACAACTTGAAATCGGAAGATGTCACTTGGTTGGTGCCGCATCAGGCGAACAAACGAATCGTTGATGCAACTGCAAACCGAATGGGATTGGGCCCGGAAAAAGTAATGATGAATATCGAACGTTACGGAAATACCACAGCCGGAACGTTGCCTTTGTTATTGTGGGATTATGAAAAGCAATTGAAAAAAGGAGACAATTTAATTCTTTCTGCATTCGGTGGAGGTTTCACATGGGGATCGATTTTTCTCCGTTGGGCCTATAATTCTTAACGTGATCCCATCTTCAGAAAAAATTATCTTTAGTCCGCATTTTTGAACACTAATTTAAAACGTACACAATGAAACTGAACGAAATCCAGGACCTGATCAAGTTTGTAGCGAAATCAGGTGTCAGCGAAGTTGAATTGGAAACGAAGGATGTGAAAATCAGAATCACAACCAATGGAAAAGGCCAGAAAGGCGAAACTCCGGTTGTGTTGCAAACTGCAATTCCGATGATGCAACAACCTGTTCAGCCGGTTGCAAATACGGTTGTTACGGCTGCAACATCTGAAACAAAAACCGAATCCAAAAAAGAGGCGGTGGTTGCAGACGAATCAAAATTGGTAACGATCAAATCCCCCATGATTGGAACTTTCTATCGTGCATCCGGTCCCGACAAACCGATTTTCGTCAATGTCGGTGATGAGATAAAAGCGGGAAAAGTATTGTGCATCATCGAAGCGATGAAATTGTTCAACGAAATCGAAAGCGAAATCTCCGGAAGAATCGTAAAAATACTCGTTGACGATTCTTCACCCGTTGAATACGACCAGCCGTTGTTCCTGGTGGAACCGGCTTAACAAAAAGTGTTTTGAAAGTTGAAAAGTTTGAAAGTTGAAAAGTAAAACGTTCGGCTTTCAAATCTTTCAACATTCCAACCTTTCAACTTTTCAACATTACAACTTTTATCATGGCAAAAGAAAAAATGTTCAAGAAAATATTGGTTGCGAATCGCGGAGAAATTGCACTGCGCATCATTCGCACCTGTCGTGAAATGGAAATCAAGACGGTTGCGGTTTATTCCACAGCCGACAAGGAATCGCTCCACGTAAAATTTGCCGACGAAGCTGTTTGTATCGGTCCGCCACCGAGCAAGGATTCCTATCTCAACATTCCGAATATCATTGCAGCCGCTGAAATCACAAATGCGGATGGCATTCATCCCGGTTACGGTTTCCTCTCCGAGAATTCGAAATTTTCGCGCATTTGCCAGGAGCATGGAATAAAATTCATCGGCGCAACTCCCGAGCAGATTGAAGCGATGGGTGACAAATCGAATGCAAAAGACACGATGCTCAAAGCGGGTGTTCCCTGTGTTCCAGGTTCTGCAGGATTGTTGACCGATGTTGAATCGGCAAAAGGCATTGCGTTGGAAGTCGGTTATCCTGTCATCATAAAAGCGACTGCGGGTGGTGGTGGAAAAGGAATGCGCATCATTTGGAAAGAGGAGGAATTGGAAAGCCAATTCGAACATGCGGTGAAAGAGGCGGAAGCAAGTTTCGGAAATGGTGCGATGTACATGGAAAAATACATCGAAGAGCCACGTCACATTGAAATTCAAATTGCAGGTGACCAATACGGAAAAGTATGTCACTTGAGTGAACGCGATTGTTCCATCCAGCGCCGTCATCAAAAATTGGCGGAAGAAACTCCGTCGCCGTTCATGACAGCGGAGTTGCGCGATAAAATGGGGGAGGCCGCAATCAAGGCCGGATCGGCAGTGAATTATGAGGGTGTGGGAACGGTTGAATTTCTCGTTGACAAACACAGGAATTTTTATTTCATGGAAATGAATACGCGTATTCAAGTCGAGCATCCGATTACCGAAGAGGTGATCGATTACGATTTGATCCGCGAACAGATTCTGATTGCAGCCGGCGTTCCGATTTCAGGAAAAAATTATTATCCCCAATTGCACGCAATCGAATGCCGCATCAACGCGGAAGATCCATTCAATAATTTCCGTCCCTCGCCGGGAAAAATTACCGTATTGCACACACCGGGCGGACATGGTGTGCGTGTCGATTCGCACATCTATGCAGGCTACACAATCCCGCCGAATTACGATTCGATGATTGCGAAATTGATTACGATGGCGCAGACACGTGAAGAGGCGATTGCAAAAATGCACCGTGCATTGAGTGAATTTGTTGTGGAAGGTGTGAAAACAACCATTCCATTTCACTTGCGTTTGATGAAAGATCCGAATTTCATTTTGGGAAATTACACCACGAAATTCCTGGAGACGTTTGATTTGACGGAGTGAGAAAAGAATTTCCGATTTTGAGAATAATAAAAGGATAGTCGATTCAATCGCTATCCTTTTTGTTTTTCAGCGAAGATCATAACCGCAATTATTCTCTCAATCTTGAAAGTTCTTCGTGCCTTCGTGTTTTTGTGGCAAGTAAAAAAGTCAGCAGGAAAATAAAAGTGGCAGGAGACGGCAAAAAACAGTTTAATCTCGAATGATGGAATTTGCAAACCGTCTAATTCTCTTCCGGATATTCAATATCACTTTCTACAATGAAAGATTGCGGGAAATCATTCCTGATTTTTTTCAGGAAACGGTAAGCTTCCATGCGTGTGCGGAAATCGCCGACACGGATTTTGAAATTGGGAACATCATAAACTTCGTAAGCATGAACGCCTGAAGAATATTCTGCAAGGAATTTCGATTTCAATTCATTCGCTTTCGCTTTATCCGCACCGAAATAAATCTGGACACGGTAACCTTTTGCTTTCCCCTGGTCGTTGACTTGTGTGTGTTTTTCCACCAGCGTGTGCAAACGCGGATCGGCATCAACACCTTTTTGCAAGGTATCGGCAGCGGTTTGTGCTTGAAGTGAAAAACTTCCGGCCAGAAACAAAATGAATAAAAACACTTGGCGAATCATCGAAGCAAAAGTAACCAAATTCCGTACCCAAACCCTCATTTTATGCTTCGACCAGAATGCTTTTTGGAACGTCTTAGAAGGAAGTTTGAAAGATGAATGGCGAAGATTATTTTCCGGATTGACGAGAAGCATTTCTTAACAATTATTTAGAATCATTATAAATTAAATTTAGGTGATTATTTTTCATTCAAGTGCGAATCACGGAATAAGGTTTCTTATAAATTTGCGACGCCTTATAGTGCAAATTCTCTGTAAAAACGCCAACGCCTAAACACGCTATATGAACCGCCTCTGGCAAAATCTACAAAGCCCACGCATAGTCGTTGCATTCTCATTCGTAATTTTCTTTTTCCTGAGCATTTCGCTTTCCGCACAAAAGGAAGGTGAGCAATTGTTCAATGCCAATTGTTCTTCATGCCACAACGCATCCAGCAAGGCGTCAACCGGTCCTGGATTGATGGGTGTCCTGAGCCGCATTCCAAGCAAGGATTGGGCTCATGCATGGGTTCACAATTCGGCGAAAGTTATCGCTTCAGGTGATCAGTATGCAACAGGAATTTATGCCAAGTACAATAAGTCAAACATGAAAATTTTCGGTGATGCACTCACCGATGCTCAGATTGACGAGATTCTTGATTACGCCGATCCTGGTCCGAAAGAACCGAAAGGCGGACCGGTAGCCAATGCAGGTACACCGGGCGGTGGTGCAACAACAACAACTGATGAATCCAATCCTGTTTTCATCATTCTCATTCTTCTCATTCTTCTTATTGTTCTCATTGCCGTACTCCGTTACACGAAAATCAATTTGCGTAATGCGGTTCTCGAAAAAGAAGGTTTGCCCGAGCAGCCTGCAATGCCTTTCTTGGAAGCGTCGCGTCATTGGATGCAGCATCACAAACGGAAAGTGGCAATGATCGGCATATTCATTTTCTGTGTGTTCATTGTAAAAGGATGGTATGCGTTGAAAGGAATCGGTGTATATGCAGAAGAGGTTCATCCCGATGAATGGGTTGGTTATCACCCTTCACAGCCAATTAATTTTTCACATAAAATCCACGCTGGTGACAATGCGATCCAGTGCCAGTATTGCCACAGCGGAGTGGAGAAATCAAAAACAGCTGGAATTCCTCCTGTTATGGTTTGTATGAATTGCCACAAGGTGATTGATCAAACCGCCAATGAGGGATCGAAAGAGGAAATCGCAAAAATTTATTTTGCAACCGGTTGGGATCCTGCAAAACGCGCTTATTCGAATCCGCAACATCCGATCATTTGGAATAAGGTCCATGTGCTTCCCGATTTTGTTTTCTTCAGTCACCAACAACACGTAGTGGTTGGACAAGTTGCCTGCGACCAATGTCACGGCGATGTAAAAACAATGACTACAATTGAGCAGCAACGTCCGCTTACGATGGGATGGTGTGTGAATTGTCACCGTGAAACTCCAGTGAAAATGGAGGGTAATGGATACTATACCGCATTGCATGAAAAAATGAAAGAGAAATATAAAAACCAGCCCATCACTGAAGCAATGGTTGGTGGAATCGAATGTGGCCGTTGCCACTATTAATCTTTCAAATTAAAAACTGTCACCGCATACTGACGCAATAAATATGGCGAACGATACTAAATACTGGAAAGGCCTCTCGCAACTTAACAACGAGGAAACATTCGTTGCAAAGAATCAGAGTGAATTCGCCGAATATATTCCGGTTGAAGAGTTCATTGGCAACAAGGCTTCGATGGAAACCTCTTCCACCAATCGCCGCGACTTCCTGAAATTTCTCGGATTTTCCACTGTAGCGGCAACTCTTGCTGCGTGTGAAACACCCGTGATGAAAGCGATTCCTTATGTGCAGCGTCCGGAAGAAGTCATTCCCGGAGTGGCGAATTGGTACGCTTCCTCTTTTTATGACGGATATGATTATGCCAGCATTCTCATCAAGACACGTGAAGGTCGTCCGATAAAAATTGAAGGAAACAATCTTTCTAAAATCTCAATGGGAGGAACAAATGCACGTGTGCAGGCATCCCTTCTTTCATTGTATGACTCCGCTCGTCTTTCAGGACCAAAAATGAAATCGGGTTCGACTTGGAGCGACAAAACATGGAGTCAAATCGATGGCGCCATTGGACCGAAGTTGCAACAATCGAAAGGAATTGCAATTCTTTCTTCAACGATAATTTCCCCTTCTACAAAAAGGGCGATTGCAGAATTTTCAGCGAAATATAAAAATGTAAGTCACGTCACTTACGACGCCATTTCATATTCCGGAATGTTGAAAGCGAACCTTTCCTCTTTCGGAAAAGCAATGATTCCAACTTATCATCTCGATAAGGCCGATGTTATTGTAAGTCTCAGTGCAGATTTTCTTGTCAACTGGCTTTCCCCGATCGAGCATGCACGTCAGTACGGCATGACACGCAAGGTGAGCAAGGACAAAAAGACGATGTCGAAACATTTCCAATTCGAATCGATACTTTCACTTACAGGTTCAAATGCCGATGAACGTTTCCCGGTGAAACCATCTCAAATCGGACAAATTGCACTTGGGCTTTTGAATGGGGTTGGCGGTGCCGGTTCCACTCCTTCCGTTATGCAAAAGGAAGTTGCAAAAGTTGCCGATGCATTGAAAAATGCAAATGGCAAAGCGGTTGTTGTTTGTGGATCGAATGACGCAGCGATTCAATTGGTAGTAAATGAAATCAACAAGAAAATAGGTGCAGTAGGAACAATTATCGATTGGGAAAATGCTGACTACACCCATCAGGGAGATGATGCAGCAGTGAAGAAGTTGGTGGATGATATGGGCAGTTCGATCGACACCGTTATTTTTTACAATACAAATCCGATTTACACAGCTCCGAAAGCATTGGGTTTTGATGCTGCAATGAAAAAACTGTCATGCACGATTTCATTCTCGGGAATGTTGGATGAAACCGCTGCGATGTGTGATTTCGTTTGTCCGGACCATCATTATCTCGAAGCGTGGAACGATCATAATCCACGGAAAAATCAGTACAGCATTCAACAACCGGCCATCCGTCCTTTGTTCAGCACACGTCACGCGCAGGAAAGCCTGTTGACATGGTCTGGCAATTCAAAGGATTTCCATTCTTACATTCAAGAAGGTTGGCAGAACAACATGTTCGGAATGCAGAATAAATTCCCTGACTTCATTGAATTCTGGAATAACAGTGTTCGCGATGGAGTGGTTGAACTTTCAACTCCTCAGGCAGTAACAACTGAGCCAGATGCTCCGAAAAAAGAAGACAAGAAAAAAGATTCAAAGAAACCTGCCGCAGATTCCATTCTTGCACCAGTACCTGCAATGGGAAGTGCAACGAACGCAATGGAAATCATGTTCACGGGCGGAACAATTTCATTGACCGATGCAACAAGCCAAATCGGTTCGATAAAAGGCGGTGGCAAAGAGCTTGTCATTTACACAAAAACATCAATCGGAAACGGAAACAATTCCCAGAACCCTTGGTTGCAGGAAATGCCGGATCCCGTTACGAAAATCACTTGGGACAATTACATTACCATGCATCCGCTGGATGTGAAAGACATGAAGTTTTTCGGTCTTCTTGAAGATGATGACCTGCTCGTGCGCTTTGACCAGATGGAAGACGAATTGGATGTTGCCTCGATAACTGCGAATGGTTACACGGTAAAACTCCCTGTTTGGTTTCAGCCAGGTCAGGCACGTGGAACAGTTGGAATTGCAGTAGGTTATGGCCGTACAGGTTATAATGAAATCATTGACAATACAGGTGCCAATATTTATCCTGCAGTGGGTTGGAATGCGAACTCGGGTACAATGTCTTATGACGTATACGATGTTACCATTGCCGATTCAGGTGACGATAAACATAAAATAGCTTCTACACAATCGCACAGTACGATTATGGGACGTAACGAAGATATCCTTCGCGAAACCACGATTGCACAATATGCAAAAGACGAACGTGCAGGAAATCCCCGTCCGATGATGCACACTTACAAAGGTGAGCAGGATGTGGAGAAAGTGAATCTCTGGAATGATTTCGATCGTCCGAATCACAAATGGGCTTTGGCTATTGACTTGAATTCCTGCATCGGTTGCGGAATGTGTATTGTGAGTTGCAATGCTGAAAACAACGTTCCTGTTGTTGGAAAAGATGAGGTTCGCCGTAGCCGTGAAATGCATTGGATTCGCATCGACCGTTATTACAGCAGCAATGTTGTGAAAGAAGAGGCGGAAGAAAAAGGCGACATGGGAACCAAGGAAATGTATCGCAAAATGGAAAATCCGACTTTCGACAATCCGAAAGTTGTGTTTCAACCATTGATGTGTCAACATTGCAACCATGCACCTTGCGAAACAGTTTGTCCTGTGCTTGCAACCAACCACAGTTCAGAAGGTCTTAACCAAATGGCGTACAACCGTTGCGTAGGAACCCGTTATTGTGCAAACAACTGTCCTTATAAAGTCCGTCGTTTCAATTGGTTCAACTATGTTGAATACCACCGTTTCGAAAACACGAATTTGAATCCTGCGCACGACTCTCTCGGACGCATGGTTTTGAATCCTGACGTCGTTGTTCGTTCACGCGGTGTAATGGAAAAATGTTCCATGTGTGTTCAACGTATTCAGGCTGGAAAATTGGATGCCAAAAAAGCCGGCCGCCGTCCTGTTGATGGAGCCATTCAAACGGCATGTACACAGTCGTGTCCGACAAACGCCATCACATTCGGTGACCTTAATGACGAGAACAGTGCTGTATCAATGATGGAAAAAGACGGACGCAAGTTTGAAATGCTTGAAGAAACCGGTGTTCGTCCTTCTGTTTTCTATCTCACTAAAGTGTGGAATAGGGAAGATGAAAGTGAACACGTTTAATTTTTGATTGCAAGAAAAGAATCTGAACTGACAATTAAAGTAAAGATATGCAACACGAATCTCCGCTCAGGGACCCGCTGATTCTCGGTGATAGATCCTATCACGAAATCACTACGGATATTGCGCGACCAATTGAAGGAAAGGCCAATCGATATTGGTACATTGTTTTCACAATTGCCGTTACCGCATTTATCTGGGGCTTCAGTTGTCTTGCTTACACCATAGGTACTGGAATCGGACAATGGGGTGCAAATAAAACAGTAGGTTGGGCATGGGACATCACCAATTTCGTTTGGTGGATCGGTATCGGTCATGCAGGAACCCTTATTTCAGCCGTTCTTCTTTTGTTCCGCCAGAAATGGCGTATGGCCATCAACCGTTCCGCTGAGGCGATGACAATTTTTGCCGTAATGTGCGCTGCTGTTTTCGTTACCATGCACACGGGTCGTCCGTGGTTGGATTATTGGTTGTTTCCCCATGCTAACCAATTCGGTTCCCTGTGGGTGAACTTCAACTCACCATTGATGTGGGACGTATTTGCGGTATCAACTTATTTCACCATTTCACTTGTATTCTGGTATCTCGGCCTCATTCCTGATTTCGGTGCTATCCGTGACCGTTTCAAGGTTCAGGGAAAACCAATGCAGGAAAAAATTTACCGAATGCTCAGTTTCGGCTGGAGCGGACGTGCACGTGATTGGTCACGATTTGAAGAGGTTTCATTGGTGCTTGCCGGACTTTCAACACCGCTTGTATTCTCCGTTCACTCCATTGTATCCATGGACTTTGCCACGTCAATCGTTCCAGGTTGGCATACTACAATTTTCCCTCCTTACTTCGTTGCGGGTGCTATCTTCTCCGGTTTTGCAATGGTTTCCACTTTGCTTTTGATCATGAGAAAAGTGTTGAGTCTTGAGCATTACATTACCATTCAGCACATGGAAATGATGAACATCATCATCACGCTTACAGGATCCATGGTGGGTGTCGCTTATCTCTCCGAGCTTTTCATTTCATGGTATTCCGGAGTGGAATATGAAGGTTATGCATTCCTGAATCGTGCAACCGGTCCTTACTGGTGGAGCTATTGGGGAATGATGACATGCAATGTAATCTCTCCACAACTCTTCTGGTTCAAGAAAGTCCGCACAAGCTTGATTGCAACATTTGTATTGTCGATTGTGGTGAACATTGGAATGTGGTTCGAGCGATTTGTAATTATCGTTACCTCATTGCACCGCGATTATCTTCCATCCTCTTGGACAATGTATCACCCTACTTGGGTTGAGATTGGAATTTTCACTGGAACAATCGGAATGTTTTTCACTTTCTTCCTGCTATTCGCACGGACATTCCCGGTAATTGCATTGAGCGAATTGAAAACCATCCTCAAATCATCGGGAGAAGAATCAAAACGTAAACGTGCAGCGAATAATCCTGCAACAGAAGTTGTACAGCATTAACCGAAATCAGTCGCAGAACTGAAAAAGATATGACAACATCAAAAAAGACAATTCACGGTATTTACGACGACGAAGAACTTCTCGTGGAAGGAGCCAAACAGCTCCGTTCTTCACACATCCGTGTGAAAGATGTTTTTTCGCCATTCCCGATTCACGGAATTGATGATGTTATCGGAATTCCAAGAACACGGATTGCAATCTGTGCTTTCATTTATGGAATTACCGGAACATCACTTGCAATTCTGATGACATGGTACATGATGGTGAGCGATTGGCCAACCGATATCGGTGGTAAACCGAGTTTTTGGTATTACATGAATTGGCCTGCGTTCATTCCTGTGACATTCGAGTTGACGGTTTTTTGTGCCGGACACGGAATGGCATTGACATTCTTGCTTCGCAGCTGGTTGCTCCCAGGTGTTGCACCAAAAAATCCCGACCCAAGAACAACGGATGATAAATTCCTGATGTTGGTTGAAGTAAAACCCGAAGATGAATCAAAGATTGTTTCCATGCTTCGTCAATCCGGTGCAACAGAAGTAAATGTTATCTGATCGACATACGAAAGAACCGATGAAAAAAACAACCTATACACTCCTCGCTTTCGGTGCCATTGCATTTACAGCTGCATCAATATTCAGCTCTTGTGCAACGGGAAATCCGGACAGTCCCGGTATCGAGTATATGCCTGATATGTATCGCAGCCCTTCTGTTGAAACAAATGGAATAAACACTTGGGTGAAAGACAGTTTTCAGATGGGAAATATGTTGCCGCCGGTAGGAACAATTCCACGCGGATTCATTCCTTTCCCTTATGCAAATACTCCGGTTGGCGACAGTCTCGCTTCGCTCTATTGGCATAATCCTTATCCGCATTCCGATTCCATTGAAGATCAGGGAAAATTCCTTTTCGAAAGATTCTGCATTTATTGTCACGGCGATAAAGGTGATGGACAAGGCAAACTTGTATCAAGCGGAAAATACTCTTCGCAGCCACCGAATTATCAAACACTCCGCAATGATCCAACCGGGAATAAATTGACAGACGGTCACATTTATTGGGTGATCACTTACGGTAAAGGAAATATGGGATCACATGCAGGCCAAGTTTCCCCTGATGAGCGTTGGAAGATAATTCAATATGTGGAACGTCTTGGAAGAGGCGGTGATGCATGGAGCGTTTATCAGAAAAAATTGGCCGAAGAGATGGCGAAAAAAGACACCTTGAAAGATCAGCCGAAGAAACCTGAAGCGCATCCTAAAAAACCGATGAATCCATAAAATATTAATTCAGACAGAATTCAATAACGATATGAGCAACGTGAACCTGAATAATCTAACGTACAACTTCTCACAAAAGGCCCAGCGCAATCTGTGGATTCTTTTCGGTGCGGGTTTACTGTTAATGATCCTTGGTCTGGTTTTTCATCATGCCCCTGAAGCGATGGGCGCAGATGGTGCTACAGATCCTCGTGCGACTTTAGGTCAGCGCTTGTGGGCGAATTTGCTTGTGAACAGTTATTTTTTCGGCGGAATCGCATTGGGTGCAACTTTCTTTTACGCACTTCAATATGCGGCACAGGCTGCATGGAGCGTGGTTTTCATGCGACTCTTCAGTGCGATTAGCACTTTCCTTCCCATCGGTCTCGCTTTCATCTTCATCATTTTTCTTGCGGGAAGAATGGGGCTGCATCACCTATACATGTGGCAGGATCAATCATTGTATCAAAAAGGCGGACCGAATTTTGATCCGCTTGTGAATCACAAACACCCCTATTTTTCAGATCTGTTTTTCTGGGCACGTACAATTGTATTCATGACCGGTTGGTGGTGGTATCAAATGTGGTCGCGTAAAAACGCACTTGCCGAAGACACGATGAAAGCAAGTCAAGCAGGACCGAACTGGAATCTGAATATCAAGAATGCTGCAATTTTCCTTGTGTTCTTCGGATTCACCACTTCCGTTTTTTCCTGGGACGTTATCATGTCAATCGATACACATTGGTATTCCACACTTTTCGGATGGTATAATTTCGCAGGTTGGTGGTTGGGTGCAATCATCGTAAGCAATTTGTTGGTGATGCATCTCAAGTCGCGCGACCAATTGGAATATGTAAACCCAAGTCACGTACATGATCTTGGAAAATGGATGTTTGCGATTTCTTTCCTCTGGACTTATTTGTGGTTCGCACAGTTCATGTTGATTTGGTATTCGAACATTCCTGAAGAGGTTGTTTATTTCCAGCAACGTTGGGAACAATTCCGCGGACTTTTCTGGATCACGATGATTGTGAATTTTGCTTTCCCGATGTTGGTCTTGATGTCGCGTGATGCAAAAAGAAATAAATCATTCCTGCTTTTTGTTGCCTTGCTGATTGTTTTCTTCCATTGGACAGATACATTCCTGATGGTAATGCCCGGTTCTGTTGGAAGTCATTGGGGAATCGGTGCGATTGAAATCGGAATGTTCCTCTCATTCGTATCCTTCTTTACTTTCTGGATTCTCCGCTCACTTTCAAAAGCCCCCTTGCTTGCGAAAAATCATGGATTACTCGACGAAGGTTTGCACCATCACGCCTGATCAACAAAAGAACCGAACAACACAGAATAACATTATTACGCTATGCATCTTTTGATCTATATTATTTTGATCCTCGCAATTGCCGCAATTTGGCAACTTGTACGCGTGGTAGAACTTTCAGCCCGACTGAAAGGAATTGATCCGAACAAAGTGACGGAAGCCGATAATCGCATGAACGGGCGTTTCATGATGATCTTTTATTTTCTGTTGATGTATTTCTTTTGCTGGCAGGTATATGAATACAAAGACAGATTGCTGCCGGTATCCGCTTCCTACCATGGTGCCGAAATCGATTGGCTGTTGAATTTCAACTTCGTCATCATCATCATCATTTTTGTCGTCACGAATTTCCTTTTGTTCTATATGGGTTGGAAATATTATGGACGTGATGGACAACGCGCTACCTATTATCCGCACAATAACAAATTGGAAATGTTGTGGACGGGTGTTCCTGCGATTGTTCTTTTCGTAATCATTTTCTTCGGAATCAGGCTTTGGAACAATACAATGGGAATGGCTCCGAAAGGAACACGCATCATTGAAATCTATGCACAACAATTCAATTGGACAGCACGCTATTCGGGAAAGGACAATGAGTTGGGAAAAGCGAATTACCGTTTGATTACCGACAACAACGGACTTGGTCTTGACTCAACGGATGCTGCCGGATATGATGATGTGATTGTTACCGACACATTGTATTTGCCGGTTGATCAGGAAGTGGATTTCAGGATGCGTTCACGTGACGTTTTGCACAGTGCATATTTCCCGCACTTCCGCGCCCAAATGAATTGTGTTCCGGGAATGCAAACGTATTTCCATTTCAAGCCAAGATATACGACAGAAAAAATGCGCGAGATAACAGGCAACAAGAATTTTGATTATCTCCTTTTGTGCAATAAGATTTGCGGTGCGAGTCATTTCAACATGCAGTTGAAAATAGTTGTTGGAACTGCTGCCCAGTACAAGGATTGGATGGATCGCCACAAGCCTTTTTACGACGGGAAGACTCCGCCTGCAAAAATTGCAATGAATAATTAATTCTGAACTAAATTATCCGATCGGAAATTTCAACGCGAATCTGAAGTAGAGAAATCAAAATCGGTCAAACTAAAAAAACAAAAACAATGGCAGCTGATATGCACGCACACAGTGAGCTTCACGCCCAAACGCTTGAGCACGACGCGCATGATCATCACGCACATGACGATCATGACCATCATCAGTCGTTTGTTGCGAAGTATGTTTTCAGCATGGATCACAAGGTTATCTCCCGACAGTTTCTCATAACTGCCGTGATAATGGCTTGTGTTGCCATGGTCATGTCAATTGTATTTCGACTTCAACTCGCATGGCCTGGTGAAAAATTCGCATTCATCAATGCAGTGATGGGTGACAAATGGGGAACAGGAGGAGTACTGAATCCGAATGCTTATCTCGCTCTTGTAACCATTCATGGAACCATCATGGTCTTCATGGTATTGACGGGTGGATTGAGCGGAACATTTGCCAATCTTTTGATTCCTTATCAGGTCGGTGCACGTGATATGGCTTCCGGATTCCTGAATATGCTTTCCTATTGGTTCTTCCTTGCATCCAGCGTTACCATGCTCATTTCACTTTTTGTGGAAGACGGTGCAGCTTCCGCAGGTTGGACAGTTTATCCTCCGCTTTCCGCATTGCCGCAAGCGATTCCAGGCTCAGGAACAGGTATGACGCTGTGGTTGGTTTCAATGTCTTTCTTTATTGTCTCTTCGCTTCTTGGTGGTTTGAATTATATCATCACCATTCTCAACATGAGGACGAAAGGAATGAAAATGACACGCCTTCCTTTGACAATCTGGGCGTTGTTCATTACAGCTGTGCTTGGTGTACTTTCTTTCCCTGTACTTTTTTCCTGCGCACTCCTGCTCATCTTCGACCGCAGTTTTGGAACGAGTTTTTATCTCTCCGACATTTACATCGGTGGACAACCGCTCGATCAAACAGGTGGTAGCCCGATTCTTTTCGAACACTTATTCTGGTTCCTCGGTCACCCTGAAGTTTATATTATCATTCTTCCCGCTCTTGGATTGACATCTGAAATCATTTCTGTCAATTCACGCAAACCGATTTTCGGTTACCGTGCCATGATCACTTCCATTCTTGCCATCGGTTTCCTTTCGTTCATCGTTTGGGGTCACCATATGTTCATGACCGGAATGAATCCATTCCTCGGATCCGTGTTTGTATTCACAACTCTCCTCATTGCGATTCCTTCTGCGGTGAAAGCGTTCAATTACATTACAACTCTTTGGAAAGGGAATATCCAATTCACACCTGCCATGTTGTTTGCATGTGCACTCGTTTCCACTTTCATTTCCGGTGGTGTGACTGGAATCATCCTTGCCGATTCTGCACTTGACATCAACATCCACGATACCTATTTCGTTGTTGCCCACTTCCATATTGTAATGGGTGTCTCGGCAATTCTCGGAATGCTCGCGGGAGTTTAC
>CAYMZV010000073.1:0-15527 GCA_964394965.1 uncultured Chryseobacterium sp. | reverse complement strand
CCAGATCACGAATGCCCACATGCCGTTGAAATGATGTAAACATTCCGTTCCCCATTGTCGATATGCGGCAAGGACAATTTCAGTATCCGTATGCGTGAAGAATTTGTGTCCGAGGTTTTCCAACTCACTCCGCAATTCAATGTGATTGTATACTTCACCGTTGTAAGTGATCCACAACGATTCATCGGGCGAACAGAGCGGTTGGTGACCGGCGGGACTCAAATCGACAATCGCCAATCGGCGATGGGCGAGAATCAATTTCGTTCCGGATGAAACATCCGATACATGTTTTTTCGGAGCGTGAAAAAATTTCGATTCTGAAATTTCTTTCGGTGTGTCATCACTGAACAAGGCAATTGGATTCCAATTCTCATCACCCACAACAAATCCCTCCCCATCGGGCCCGCGATGGCGGAGCGTAAAATTCATTTTGCGGACAGCCTCCAGCAGTTCGGAAGATGAACCGTTCAATTTCACAATGCCGCTGATTCCACACATAGAAAATTATTTTCCAATGATTTTTTTCAAATTGGTCTTGATCCACTTCACATCGTCCATGGAAGGACGCAATAATTTCCACTCGGATTTTTTATTTCCACCGATAAGCATGAACATGAGAAAGATGAAAATTCCCAGTCCGCAATAAGCCGAAGTGGCCGACCATCCCGCACCTTCAACGCCATACAAACGGATGAATGGTCCCGCGGTCAACAACGTGATGATGAAACCGAAAGAGCCTGCAAAAAAATTGACATAATGTTTTCCGATGCCTGCAAAATAAAAAGAATAGACGGTACTGAAACTGATAATGGCGACTCCCGGGAAAAGTGTGAAGAAAATATTTTTCACAGGACCGAATTCCTTCCCGATCAGGGAACTGAAAAATTGTGCGGGCAACAACATGAAAAGAATGATTGCCGGTACAGTAATGCAAACACTCAATTTGCTCATGCGCAAAGCGGCTTCACGTGCCTTTTCTGGTTCATTTGCATTGGCAATCCGCGCCATCGTAATGGAAGCGACCGATCCGCTGAAAATGAGAATCGCTTCTCCCAACGCGATTGCAGTAGAATAGAGTCCGACAGGAACATTGTTTTCCGGATTCAATTTTGTCAATCGTCCGAAATTTTCGCGCACACTCAATTGAAAAGCGATACTTGCCATTTGCGTATAAAACCCATTGGCAAAAAGTACAAATAGAATCGGTCGCGTTTCAATCAATTTTGGTTCATGTTTTTTATTGAGGACAAAAAGAAGTCCGACAACGAAACAGGTTCCATACGAAAGGAAACAGGCATTGACATACGCTTGGGAAGAATGGATGTTCAGGATGAAAATGGAAAAAACAATTCCCGTCAATTGCAAAAATCCCATGAGGAAAATAATCGTATTGTAAGCGCGGATACGTTCCTGCCCGAGCAAAATATTCTGATTGAGGGAACTGAATGAAAGCAACAGGCTGAGCAATAAGACTTCAAACTCTTTTCCATGCAAAGCAATGGCACCCGGTATCCAATTGAATTCGAAAAGGAGAAATCCCAATCCCAAACACGAGAAGAGCGCCCATGCACCGCCGGACAACAACAACGTTGAAATTTTTGCGCGCGGTACGAGAAACACAAGTGCAGGTCCGCCGGCAATGTCACTGATGAGATGAATGATGTTTACTCCCAAAGCGATGATCACGATTTCCCCCCGCAAATCGGCGCCCAGTTTTTGCGCAGTGATCAACAGGATGGCGAAGTTGAACAGGGCTCCAATGAAACGCACGGAAAAATTCGAAAAAATGCTTCTGATCATTTACGGAAAATGCGTTTTGTTTTTTTGCCGAGTACGTGAGTGAAGTTATCAAAATTAAAATTGTAGCGTTTGGCGTCAATCAGGATTGTGTCTTTTCCGACAATGGAAAATGTGTGAAGTCCCTTGCTGAATTTCCATTTCCCGTCGGGAGCAATGCGCGCAATGTTTTTTTCAGAAAAGGAAATTTCACTCAATTCGGTTATCTCATTGATGACAATTGCCGAACCATAACCGTTGCTGCAATCCTGTGCCGGCCGGTATAATTTCCCATTGAGCAGAAAAGGTGTTCCGCCCGGGCGCGAAGAACGGACATCGCATTTCACCGGATTGTTTTCGTGTGCTGTCCACGGCCCATCAAAATTTTTCGCGTGATAAAGGAAAAGATTCGTGTTGTTGAATTCCCCTTCATGCGTGCAGAAAATCCACCAGTTGTTGTTGTGGAAAACCGGCGTGGAGTCGATGGCGGGAATATCCTTGATAAGCAGTTGTCCGTTTTTCGGATTGGCGGAATCAAAACAAAAAACGGTGTTCGATTGGCTGGCTTCGGGAAGGATAACCCTGTTTTTCGCTGCGTCATCCAACCGTTCCAATACAAAAGGGTAGGAGAGATGGATTTTCGCATCGAGCAAAGTGGTAATCGTCCCGGTTGTGCGGTTGTCTTTTGATACAACTGATGAAAGGATGCCTTTCTGTTTCCTGTAACTGTAATTCTCAAACACGATTTTCAAGTCGTCTTTTTCCATCCACCCGAAAGGATCGGCGAAATATTCATTTGACTTCGGCTCCGAAAGCCATTCCACATTTTTTATCCCATTGGAAATCGTTTCTTCCACCGATTGGTTGACAATTCCGATATTCCATTGCTCCGGACGGAACAATTCCCGGAAATGGAATTTCATTTTTTGCAGTCTCCTTTTCCGGATGAAATAAATCATCTGGAAATTTTTCGGGAACGAATATATTTTCGCTTCTGTAACAATGGGTTTTCCATTCAAAGCGGGTGAAATCCCATTGGCAACATCTATCAATGCCTGCTTCATCCAGGAAGTTGTCCCCGAAAGCAATTGCTCCAGATTTCCTTTATACGAATGGCGGATCGTTGGAAAATATCCTTTACGCAAAATGATTCCCGCATCCAGTTTTTCCGTCAGTCGCTGGAGAATGGCTGCGGTAACGGGAATGTTGTTATACATTTCCCAAAAAGCCGCTGGACCACCGCGAATCATTTGTTCGTCGGCGTGATGGAATGACCACACGCCATATTGTGCAACGGTCAGGATTTCGCCACGTAAAATGTTGAAAGCGAAACGAAGGATCACATCCGGCTGGAATGATTTTATTTTCCGGATATCGGCATCGCAAAAATGTTGTGAGTATTTCCCTTTCAATTCCGGTTCACAGGAAATATTCGGAATGGATTTCAATTCCTTTTCGAGCGAGACGGAAACGTAAGACGGAATTTTCAACCTGAATCGTTTGTAAAATCTCCACAGGAAATTCCGGTAAGGGTAATGCAGCAACTTGTGGAAAAATCCGTTGGGCTTTTCCTTGTGTTTCGAATCGGAAATCAACAGGACGATTTCGACAAACGGAAGCTGTTTCACCTGACGGATGCATTCCGCTTCCCAGGCATCGAAGTCATAACCGCGACAAAGTATGGCAATGCGTATTTTTTTTTCTTTACCGTTCATCGCTTTTCAGGATTGAATGATAAAGTGAATTCAACTTTTCGCCTACAGCATCAAAACCGTATTGTTGCAGGGCTGCAGTGGAAATATCGGATGGGGAATAATTGTTTTTCCCCGATTGCATTTTCAAAATCGCCTTTTCCAATTCCATTTCATTTCCGCACTCCACCAAAATCCCCTGATCGGCTTTCACCATTTCAGGAATGAAACCTGTGCGGGTGGCAATGACCGGAAGTCCGCAACATTGCGCTTCGATGATGGTTACCGGCATTCCTTCAAAATTGGAAAACATGATCAATGAATCCGATCGGTGCATTTCATTTGCAATTTCAACGGAGGGCTGGTAGCCTTGAAAAAAAACGGTTTTATTTAACAGTCCAAGTTCTTTCGCCAATTTTTCGTGACCGCTTCTTTCCATTCCTTCGCCAATGACCTGAAGAGTGATTTCAGTATGTTTTTCAATCCGTTTCATCACACGCAGCAAACCGGAAATGTTTTTCTCGCGATCGGTCAAGCCTGAAACGTGCAGCAACCGGAATGCATTTTCATTTTTTGTTTTTGCAGAAAGGTTGAAAATATTCCTGTCAATCGTATTCGGCAGAAGGCTGAATGTTTTCCCCAATCCATGTGCGCGCATGGCATTTTCCATTCGGGAGGAAACAACCGTGATGTGTTTTGACTTTTCAGCAAGTTGTTTCGAGAAGTTTTTTTGGATGATGCCCTTGTAGTTTCCATCTTCCGGCAAATAGCCCGACCAGTGTTCACTGATCACAAGAGGAATTTTCATTTCACCCAATAACGGAAGAACGGCAACTGCGGCGGGCCAGATCACATGCACATGAATCAAATCGGGAGCACCGTTTCTTTTACTTGCATTTTCAATACCGATTCTTATCGCATTACGGTAAGCTTCCCTTTTTTTCAATTTACCGATCAGCGGAACTTTGGATTTTATTTTTCCATAATAAATGACATACTCCGATAAATTGCCGGAATGTTTTTCAACGATTTCAATCCGGCCTTCCTCCATTTCCTTTTCAGCGGAAGCGTACACCACCGAGATTTTGTTTCTCAACGCGGCAGCGCGTGCGTGGCTCTGAATGAAATTTCCCAAGTCCGGAATATTCCTGTTCGGATACCAACTTGCAATGAATAAGATATGCAACTTATTTTCTGTCGGCATAAATTTCTACCATGGCGTCAAAACCACTTTCCACAATCCGGTTATGGAACGGGGCTTTCGGCAATTTATTATTCAATCGGTAACGGAATCCACTTTGAGCAAGAAGTCCAAGCAATTCGGTCAGATCCTGTTGTTCATTTTCCTTTCCATGCCATTCCACAAACAAATGATCGACCTTTTTCAGTTCATTCTTGCAATCCTGCAACACTTTCAATTCGGCGCCTTCAATGTCAAGGATCAACAAATCGATTTTGTTTTCCGATTTCAATTGATCCGACAATCGCACGGATTTTACACTTGCATTTCCAACACCCGCTTTTCCACCCAAAGCCCCATCCGGTTGAAAATCCAATGTCCCGTTTTCCATCCACACGGCAGCGGAAATGATTTCAACATTGCTGATGTTATTTTCAGAAACATTGCGCGAAACGATTTTCGAAATTTCCGGGTCGGCTTCATAAGCGACGATTTTACATTCAGGATAATGCTTTTTGAAAAAGAAGATTTCCAAACCGATGTTTGCACCACAACAATAAATGGTCGGATTGTTTTTCCCGAAATGCACATCAAACGCGCGGTCAACAAAAATCTCATTGTATTGGTGCAGGAAAGACGAAGCGTCTTGACCTGAAATCGTGTAACCCGAAATTTTCAACGTAACCGGAGTGCCGGATTTTTTTTTGTTGCAATGCGACTTGACATAAATCCATTCACGGTATTCCGCGCTGCGCATGTACTGGTAAAGCGGCTTGAAAATTTCACGGAACAACTGGAACATATTTTTCAGGAAAGTTTTTTTGTGCGCAGACGGATGGAATTGCCAATGACAATGACATCGGAAAAAGCCATGGACAATGCGGCAACTATTGGCGTGAGGAATCCGAATGCGGCAATGGGAATGGCTACAACATTGTAGAAAAATGCCCAGAACAAATTCTGCTTGATTGTTTTCAGGCTGTGTTCGCCAATGAGAAATGCAGATTTTATTCCTGTCAAGTCATTCTGTTTCAGCAACAGCACCTGCGCGGATTGCATCGCCGCTTGCGTGGCTTCACCGGGGGAAATCCCGACATCGGCACGTGCAAGGGCAGGGGCATCGTTGATTCCGTCACCTACCATCGCCGTTTTTCCTTTTTTCGACAGCGCTGAAATGAATTCCAATTTCTGTTCGGGCAATTGTTCCGCCACCACTTCAGAAATCCCAATCGCTTTCGCAACCGACTCGCATTTTTCTTTCCTGTCGCCACTCAACAAAACAGTGTGAATATTTTTGGAACGGAAAAAATCCATCAACTCCTTCATTCCCGGACGTATTTCATCTTCGAGTGAAATTCCGGCTGCAACATTTCCGTTTTTCAAAATGTAAATATCATAATCCGCTTTTTTATCATTGCCCAGCATTCTCCAGGAACCGACCGACCAATTATTTCCTTTCTCATCGACTCCATTCAAACCGATTCCTTTTTGTTCCGTAATTTTTTTCATGTCGGTTGCCGCCTGTACATTTTCCTTTTTCAACAAGGCTACAATTGATTTCGCCAGCGGATGGACTGAATTCTGTTCGAATGCAAGAAGTATTTCCTTGACCCGTTTTGCATCCATAGAATCAGTGCCAAGATCTTGCGGCACAATCCGGATGTTGGAAAAATTTCCTGTCGTCAGCGTTCCTGTCTTGTCGAACACAACCGTTTTGATTCCCGCCAATTGCTCCAGTGTTCTTCCTCCGCGAATGAGAATCCCGTTTTTTGCAGACCTTCCTATTCCCACCATGACAGCTGTCGGTGTGGCAAGGCCCATTGCGCATGGACATGAAATGACGAGTACGGCAATGCTTTGCATCAACGATTGTTGAATCGAGTGTCCAAAAGCAAAATGCGCCAGAAAGAAGGTGAGCACTGAAATGAAAAGTACGATGGGGACAAAAATCGCTGAAATCTTGTCTGCGAGTTGTTGCACAGGCGGTTTTTCCTGTTGTGCTTTTTTCACCATGGAAATAATGTGTGCGAGCATCGTGTCCGTTCCTGTGCGCGTGACCATCATGCGTATGGGACCTTCCATCAGAACAGTTCCACCTGTGACAGGGGAGAGTTTCGCTTTTTCCACCGGCGCACTTTCTCCTGTGATCATGGATTCGTTGGCAAATCCATTTCCGGTTCTCACTTCACCATCCGCTGGAAAACTTTCGCCGCCGTTGACAAGAACAAGATCGCCCACCAGCAATTGTGAAGAAGGTATTTCCTCTACCGATTCTTTCCCGTCGCGGACAATGATGCGTCGTGCGACTTCCGGTTGAAGTGAAGAAAGTTCGTTGATGGCTGATGTTGTTTTCTTGACGGAAATGTGTTCGAACAAATTTCCCAGCAACACCAAAGAAATGATGGTTGCAGTGGTTTCAAAAAAAAGATATTGGTGAACCAGCATCGGATCTTTCTCCATGTACATTCCCGCAACACTATAACCGAAAGAGGCGACCGCTCCAATGAAAATCAACACATCCATATTCGGGATTCCCGCTTTGAGTGAACCCCATGCGCTTTTACCGAAAAAATAAAATCCCAATGCAAAAACAGGAATGCACAAACCCAACTCCACCATCGGTCGATTGATCCATGCATCATGCGGAAAAATCATGTGTCCGAAAAAAAGCGGTACAGAGAAAATCAAGCTGAAAAAGAATTTTTCCCGAATACCGAATGAGAATTTCCTTTTTTTCCCTTCATCGACAACTTTATAACCCAAACTTTCAATGTCGCGGATCACTTGATGAAGCGTTGAATGCTCTTCCATTTGAAATGTGGCTTCACCGGTAGCAAAATCAACATGCACATCTTCATGTCCGCTCTTCTTGAGTTTGCGGGTAATGCCAAGTGCGCAGTTGGCACAATCCATGCCTTCCACTTTCAACGTAATATGTTCTCCGTGACCGCTCATTTCGCTTCTGCAAAGTTACGCTTTTTGAAAGGGGGAATGATTCGGAAGGTGAGGGTCAAAATCCCGCCAACAAATAACAGTTCAGGATTTTATAAATCAAATTGTTTTGGAATCTGTTTTTTTTATGTTTTTGGAATTTTTTAGGTGAGTTCTAGTATCTTTGCCCCCGTTCAGTTTCAAAACCGGACAAATGGTGGCCTTAGCTCAGCTGGTTAGAGCATCGGTTTGTGGTACCGAGGGTCGAGGGTTCGAACCCCTTAGGCCACCCAGAAAAAGATCGTCGTGATGGCGATCTTTTTTGTTTGGGATATTCCGGTAAACACAAGCAAATCATATCAGCTTGGGTTAAGGTGAAGAAGCCGGGGTGGATGAGGGGTTAGGGTGGAGTGTACATAATTCGTTTTTCAATGCTTTTCAACTTCTATATTTCTTCTGAACAGAAATCGTTTGCCAGGGACCATCGCGAACATCAAATTCTTCGACAGTGATTCCTCCAAAGCAGATGATAGGTTCAAAAAAAAATCGTCCTCATTGGTGAATTTGGAATCTGCAAGTTTGGAATCTGGAGCCTCTTTCTGAGATAGCTTCTAATCACTATCTTTCACATGTGAACTGTTTCATGCGAAAGACATTTCTCCCTTTTATCACTTTCCTGTTTTTCACCTCATTCCTTTCCGCCCAGAATTCCGCGGAGCCGGGTGGATTCAGGCATATCACCGTTCGCGATGGATTGCCGAGTTCGGAAGTCTACAAAATCCTTCAGGACCGTTTCGGTTATTTGTGGATGTGTACGGATGCGGGTGTGTGCAGGTATAACGGTTATTCATTCCAATCTTTTACAACGAGAGACGGCCTGACCGACAACACTGTTTTTTGGTTGAAGGAAGATAATTCGGGAAAATTATGGACGCAGGGTTTTTCAGGCGCACTGAGTTATTTTGACGGGAAAAAATTCATTGGGATTCCTGCGAATGATTCCTTGGTTTCCATTTATAACAATGGGCAGAAAATGAGTTTTTGCGTAGTGCCCGATTCGGCAGGTGGAATTACAGTCGGTGGATTGAATACGGGCGGTTGTTTTCGTGTCGGCCCGGAAGATAATTTCCGTTTTCCGCATCCGATAAAATCGCCCGGTGACCAGAATGGTTTTCGCGTGACGTGGATTTCGGAAGGGAAACACATTCTTTCTTATGCAGCCAATAATGGCAATGAACGGGTGGGATTGTTTTACCACGACGATATCGTTTCAAGGGTGAATTTTCCGGAAGGGAACGGTACATCCTCGAGCAATGTTGTTCTGCTCACGCATGATAAACGGATTTTATTTTCTTACCTCGGACATCTGTATTGCATCAATCCGGATGGAAAAGTAATAGAGAAAATATTTCCCGGAACAATTGTCGGATTGGATGAAGACAGGGCGGGAAATATTTGGGTTTCCATTTTTTACGGTGGCGTTTATTTGTGTCCCAATGGAAATTTCGATTTGACCGAGAAATGTTATTTCGCAGGGAAAACGGTCAGCGGTGTTTTTGAAGACAGTGAAAACGGATATTGGTTTTCGACAGTTGGAGACGGAATTTTTTATTTGCCCGATTTGCGTTTTGGATATCTCACCACTGCGGAAGGATTGCCCGAAAACAATATACAGACGCTTGCCGCATTTGAAAAAAATCATCTGCTCATCGGTTTCCCCAATGGGAAATTGGGGATTTTCAATCCGGATGTGGAAGGGAGTGATCGCTTCAAATACAGCCTTGTCAGCGAATCAAGCCCTTATCCGATCGAAGCGCTGTATTCCTATCACGACACCATTCTTGCCAGCATAAATGGATATATGCTGATGGATTCAACGTTCAGGATTTTCAAGTCCATGCCGGATCGGGGTCATGGGAAAGGAATGGTTAAGAATACGGTTACTGGAAATTTCCTTTTTTATTCTTCAACCCAATTGACAACCGTTGATCCCAAATTGGATTCCATCAATACAATGGTTACCAAGGTAAGGTATACGGTCGCCTGTTACAGTCACGATGGAACGTTATGGTTGGGTGCATTGAAAGGATTATGGAAAATGAAAAACGGGAAACCTTTTTTCATGGGCGATTCCATTCCCGGTTTGCACATGCGCATTGATGGAATTACCGAAGACCGGTTTGGGAACTTATGGATAGCGACAAGAGGCGAGGGCGTGTTTGCAGTTTATGGAAAACAAAAATGGCATTTCGGGGAGGAAGAAGGCGTGGCGGGAAATACCTGCCGTGCGATTACGATTGATGAGCAGGGAAGGATTTGGGTGGGAACCAATCGCGGTGTGAGTTTGATCAGCGGTTTTGACAGGACTTCGGGAAAAGCAACCATCCGCTCTTTCAACACCACAAACGGATTGCTTTGCGATGAAGTGAAATGCCTGTTGTGCAACGATGGGAAATTATGGATGGGAAGCAACGAAGGACTTTGTTGGATTGACATTTCCTCGTTGACGAAAAATGCCGTTCCACCTCCAACGTACATTACCAATATCCTTTTCGGAACGGATTCCTGTAAATTGAACACTCCTGCCGAGTTCGGGTTTTCCGATAAAACCATTCGCGTTTTTGTCGAGGGACTTTGTTTCCATGATCCATTGGGATTGCGTTACAAATACAGGTTGCTTGGTGGTGATGAGGATTGGATAACGACAGCAAACCGCGAAATAAGTTTTTCAGGATTGTCGCCCGGAAACTACCGTTTGGAAATTTTTGCCGTGGACAGCGATGGAACACAAAGCACGCGTCCCTGCGTTTTTGTATTCCGGATACTCACACCGTTTTATAGAACCTGGTGGTTCATCCTTTTTATTGTCTTGGTTTTAGGCGGCATTACATGGGGTGCGATAAGTTACCGTACGAAAAAAACCCAAAAGCGTGCGGAAGAAAAATTGGAAACGGAAAAAAGGATTGCCGAGTTGCGCCTGTTTGCTTTGCGTGCGCAGATGAATCCGCATTTCATTTTCAACGCAATCAATTCCATCCAGCATTTTGTCTTGCAGAACGACAGTACACAGGCCTACAATTATCTCGCGAAATTTTCCAGACTCATTCGTCTGGTGCTTGACCAATCGCAATCGGAATCCATTCCGCTCGAACAGGAATTGAAAATGCTGAACCTGTATATCGAACTCGAGCAACTCCGTTTTGAACGGCCATTATCATTTGAAATAAAAGTCGATCCCGAATTGGAAGACGACAATATCCGCATTCCGGGAATGATGGTGCAGCCTTTTGTCGAAAATGCAATCTGGCATGGATTGCTTCCGAAAAAATCGGGAGAGGCGTGGATCAAGATTTCATTTGTGAAAAGTGAGAACGATGTAGTGATTACGATTGAAGACAATGGTGTGGGAAGAAGTGTCAAAACACCGGTGAAACCCGAAGATGGAAAACGACGCTCGTACGGATTGCAAATCACCGAGGAACGTCTGCGCTTGTCTGAAAATAAAAATTCCGGACAGCCATTGATAAAAATAACCGATCTGAAAGATGAAAATGGAAATCCTTCCGGCACAAAAATTGAAATCAAGCTTTTGAATGCCGCATTGAATAACGAATAGTCTCCGATTTTTTTAGTGCAGTGCAATGACTATATTCACTGAACAAACCGCCCTCATGAAAGCAATATTGGTTGACGATGAACCCAAAAGCAGGGAAGTACTGAGAACACTTCTCGAAAGATTCTGTCCCGAAGTGAATGTTTGCGGAACAGCTGGAAATGTGGAAGAGGCAAAAGTCCTGATTGCAGATACGACAATTGAAATTGTTTTTCTCGATGTGGAAATGCCCGGAGGAAACGGTTTCAAATTATTGGACGAAGCCGGACAACGTGATTTCGAAATCATTTTTGTGACTTCGTATGGACATTACGCAATACCCGCATTGCGTTACAGCGCGATTGATTATTTGTTGAAACCGGTTGAAATCGAGGATTTGAAAAATGCGGTTCAACGCGTGAAGGAAAGAAAAGAGAAAAAAAACAATTCCAAGGAAAATTTCAAGGCACTTACGGCGAACCTGCAGATGCCTCCATCATTGCAACGTATCGCCATTCACGGGTTGAATGAAATCCGCTTCGTGCCGGTGAAAGACATTGTGCGAATGGAAGGCGACAGCAACTATACGTACATCATCACCACCAACAGCGAAAAATTCCACACTTCAAGAACATTGAAAGAATATGAAGAATTGCTGGAAACACATTTGAATTTTTGCCGCGTCCACAAAACACACATGATCAACATTGATCACATCATAAAATTCATGAAGACGGATGGAGGATATATCGTGATGTCGGATGGATCCCAAGTGGAAGTTTCAAGAAGGAAAAAACAGGAATTGATTGAGCGGTTGGGGATTTAGCTTGTTCGAGTGAATTGGCTGTAGAAAATCTCGAAGTAATGAATGACACAAGTCAAACTTTCTTCTTCAATTGTCCTTCCAATCCCTGAATGAACAATTCTTTCTTCGCAATTTCCAAACGCAACCGTTCCACTTCACTTCTCAGGTTTTCATTCTCCGTTCTCAATTGTATTTCTTCCGGCGCCCAGATATTCACATTATAGAAACGTTCATCCTGCTGACCGGGAGCTGCATTCGGATTGCGGAAGAAACTGTAAAGAGGAATGCGCAATTCCTTTGAAATCAATTCAAGTGTGCGGATCTCGATTGTATTCTGTTCGAGCGCATGATCCAATGTTTCTTCGGTAATGCCGAGATACTCGACAAGCTGCTTGTACGAAAGATTTCTCGCATTCAATACGGCCACAATCCTTTCCTTCAGGTCAGGGAGGCTGTGCTCCATAATCGGATTTTCATTTTGTTCCATCACTCTTAATGGGGGGCAGGTACGGGCGCTGGTGCATTCGGATCGGCTGGAGGCAAATCACTCTTGAAAGTGGAGAGAAAATCATTGTAATTCATCGTCTTCTCTTTTTCCTCTCCGTAATAATGCAGGTAAGGTTCGAATTGCTGTGGCGACATATAACCTTGCATGATGGTGAAAGTCATGCGGTCCTTGCTGATGAATGCGAACGAAGGGTAGGAGAGTCGTCCCTGCAAAACGGTGATGGCGAAGTTATGCGCGCTTCTCGATCCCACTGCACCGCTGTTCCAGAATTTCTGTCCGTTGAAAACAACCGTATCGTGCGACTCGGCATCGAATCTAACGCAGTAATAAGTGTCGTTCATGTATTTCGCAATGGTCGGATTGTGGAATGTATTTGCGTCCATCGTTTTGCACCATCCGCACCAGCTCGTGGAAATGTCAAGGAAAATTTTTCGTGGGGCAACGCTATCCATTTTCTGCGCCTGCTCGAGCGTGTACCATTTCACTTCCACCGGTTGCTCGGAAATTTTTGCAACAGCAGAATTTTTCAGGCAAAGAAATGATCCGGCAAGAATAACGAGGGCGAACCCTGAAATGATCAGTTTTTTCATTTTCATAAACTTCAATTACGAAGTTACGAAAATCGAGCCAATTTTCATTTTCGGGAAACAATTTGCAATAACAGTTTGGCGTGCCCTTACAGGTCGGGCTTTACGCCACTATTCTCCGAAAGAATCCTACGGACTCTCACGCAAGAAAATAAAATTCGGATTTTTCTCAGACTGTTTTTTTCCTCGCCACTTTGTAAAGCATGTAACCGAGCGCTGCAAAAAACAAAACACCAACGAGTGAATACCATCCCATTCCGATTCCGGGATGTTTGTCCGTACCGATGATCGCATCCTGCAAATTGACTTTCTGCAATACTGAATTTGCAGAAGGGGAAACCGATAAAATTGCAACAATCACACCCATGAGCGCACCGCCTGCAACGAGTCCGGTTGCAAACAGGCTTCCTCTTCCCAACTCGCCTTCTTCCGGCTCTTCCTTGTTTCTTTTCGCTTTCCAATCCACAATTCCTTTCACACATCCACCGGCGAAAATCGGAAGTGTTGTGGAAAGTGGGAGATAGGCACCGACCGCAAATGACAATGAATTCACACCCATCAACTCAACGGTTACTGCAAGAAAAACACCCACCATCACGAATTGCCAATCGAGATTGAACGAAAGCAAACCCTTGATGAGTGTCGCCATCAGCGTTCCCTGCGGCGCATTGAATGTGGTTCCGATCGCATGATGGATTCCGTGTGATACTTGATCGGCAGTCGGCGTATCCAATATTTTCACAACAAACCCAACAACAAAAGTCGAGACAATGGCACCAATGAATAAGGCAAGTTGCTGTGAACGCGGAGTGGCGCCAATGATGTAACCGGTTTTCAAATCCTGGGAAGTGTTTCCTGCATTCGCCGCAGCAATGCAAATCAAACTGCCGACAACCAGCACGAGTGGCTCAAAGGTTTTTCCCGTCAACCCGAATGCAATGAATACAAGCGATGTTCCCATGATGGTTGCAATCGTCATTCCCGAAACGGGCGAATTGCTGGATCCGATGATACCGACAATGCGCGATGAAACGGTGACAAAGAAAAATCCGAAAATGATAACGAGTATTCCTATCAATAATTTTCCAAGAATTCCCGACGACGGCAAATTGGGAAGCAAGGCGATAATGACAACCAGAATCGCACAACCGATCAATGTCACTTTCAATGACAGGTCACGTTCCGTTCTTTTTCTGGAAGTGACAACTTCACGGTTTTTCATGGACGAAAGCCCTTCTCGAAAAGAGGAAATGATGGTCGGCAATGTTTTGAAAAGAGTAATGAATCCACCCGCAGCCACACAACCCGCACCGATCTGGCGAATGTATGCACGATACACAGCTTCGGCTGCATCTGCAAAAGTGTGTGTAACAGGATTCCATCCACCGGCTCCACCGCTTGCATCCTGCAGGCTTTGCAGGAATCCGAGTTTCACTTGTTGCAATGCGATTGTATCGGGAGGCAAAAGAAAAGCGAGCAAAGGAATCAAACCCAACCAAGCGAGAATTCCACCGGCAACCAGCTGTCCGGAAATTTTCGGACCGATGATATATCCAACACCCAGATATTCCGGAGTGTTTTCCAAATCAACTCTGGCAGAAGGCAAAAACTTATTCGTTTGTGCAACAAGATAGGAGGGCGTTTCGCAGATCACATGGAAAATGCGCTGGAGAAAAGCATAAACGGTTGCGGCCGCCAATCCGAGATAAGCCGTTTTCGCAAAATCGCCGCCTTTATCACCGGCAATCAGAACCTGGGCACAAGCTGTTCCTTCGGGATAAGGCAATTTACCGTGCTCTTTTACGATGAGTGAACGGCGAAGCGGAATCATCATCAGCGTTCCCAACAAACCACCGATGACGGCAAGCGAAAGGATAGTCCAGTAATTGAAATAAACTTCACCGTGTGCATCGGCGCTTAAAAATAAAAATGCGGGAAGCGTAAATACAACTCCTGATGCAATCGATTCTCCAGCAGAACCGGTTGTCTGAATGATATTGTTTTCAAGAATGCTTGTCTTCAAGAATTTTCTGCCGATCGAAATTGCCAATACCGCTATGGGAATGGAGGCGGAAACGGTTAGACCGGCTTTCAATGCGAGATAAACATTTGCCGCTCCGAAGATGACTCCGAAAACACAACCGAGAATGACAGCACGGACAGTGAATTCAGGAAGTATCCGCTCGTCGGAAATGTAAGGCTTGAATTCTTTTTCGTCGGACATAAAAGTGAAGTTTCCAAAAAGCAGAAAACAGATTCCAAAATGATCAATTGGAATCTGTTTTCTGTTTTTCTGTTTTTTTGATTTCTATTTTATCGGACGCCGTTCATCATTTTTACCAACAATGAACTGATCGCAAAAAGAATGATGGAAGCTATTCCTGCCATGAAAACAAATATCATGAAGAAGCTGAAAAGGTCATTGATCTTGAAACCGGCAAATTCCTTTTCCTTGAT
>CAYMZV010000072.1:0-15782 GCA_964394965.1 uncultured Chryseobacterium sp. | reverse complement strand
GCTTCACCCTGATGCATTCCCGTTTCAAGAAAACGGAGTTGATTCAAGACATCGGCATTGATTTCAACTTGACCGCAAGCAATTAATTCGGGTCGATGATACAATTTGCAATTGAGGAAAATAATCCAGGAAAGAAAGAGTAACAGAAAAAAGCCAGCGGATATTTTAATTGCTTTTCTCATTCGGGTGCTGTCAAATATCCTGTGTTTTCAATTCGGAATGTTTTCTCAACACAAAAATCGAATACCCGATATAATAAGTGAAGAGGATAAAAATCAATGCACCCGTATACGGATCGCGCAAGGAATTGATGCGGGCTTTCAACTCTTCCGGCGTTTCCACATCACTGCTGAACACTTGGTAAAACAATGAAATGCGCCAGATGAAACGTGAAAGGAAAAGCACAACAACAATCAACTCGACCCAGATATTGGTTCGGTAATAGAAATCCTTTTCCCTCTTTTCAAAAACACTGTGCCTGATTGCCCAATACAAAAGCGCCAATCCAAGAATCACACCACAGAAATCAGCGAGATAGGATATCGGGTGAAGTGCGGCAGTAATCAGGAACAAGAGTGTGGCAATGGAAAGCAAAACAACCCTTACCGTCAGTCTTGTCTGGGAAAATTTCTGAAACCCAATGGAACGCATGATCCTTCTCGCAACAAGCACAACGAGCAAGATGATGGGAAATGCGTAGTGTGAATAATCCGGCATTTACTTTTCAAATATTCGATTGTATTCCTTTTCGATATTAGACATGTCCGCCACAACAGGTTGGGACTTTCCGTTGAACAGGATTATCCCCCACATTATTCCGGAAATTTTCTGTTCGAAATCCTTTTGTCCGTCCATCTTGAAAAAAACGGATCCAACCGATTCCTTATTGACAATCAGGACTTTTTTCGATTCGAGAAAAACCCTTGCGTTGGAAATATCCGTCATTTTTTTGCTTGCAAAAGCATAAAATTGATTGTCACCCATTTTCGTTTTCAGGCTGTCGATTTGGGCTGCAGTGGGCGCCACAAAAACCGCGCAGGCTCCGGTTTCCACTTCTTTCTTTTCATCCTGGAATTTCTGGAACGGAAAGGAAGTTGCGGTGAAACAACAGAAAACAATCGGGAGACAGATAATCAAAAACGAACGAAACAATTTCATGCTTTTCATTTCTGTGTTTTTCATTCGACTACTTTTCCGTACAAATCGAACTCCTCCGCCTTTTCAATTTTCACTTTTGCAAAATCGCCGACACGCACGTAAACATTTTTGCCATCGACCAACACTTCATTATCCACTTCCGGTGAATCCGATTCTGTCCTGCCGATAAAATAATCGCCTTCCTTGCGATCGAACAACACATCAAACGTCTTACCCACTTTCTGTTGGTTCACGTCAAAGGAAATTCCCTGCTGGATTTCCATCACCGCTTCCGCACGCTGCTGTTTCACATCGGCCGGCACATCATCCACGAGCGCATGTGCACCGGTGTTCTCCTCATGTGAATACGTGAATACACCCAAACGGTCAAAGCGCGTGCCCGCAACCCACTCGAGCATTTCTTCATGGTCTTTTTCGGTTTCTCCGGGATAACCCGTAATCAAGGTTGTGCGCAAGGTGATTTCAGGAACCCTTTCACGGATTTCATTGACCAGATCAATCGTTTTCTTTTTTGTTGTTCCCCGCTTCATGCTCTTCAACATGTTGTCGCTGATGTGTTGAAGTGGCATGTCGAGATAATTGCAAATGTTTTTCCTTTCACGCATCACATCCAGAATCTCCATCGGAAATCCACTTGGAAAAGCGTAATGCAGGCGAATCCAATCGACTCCCTCCACATCAGAAAGTTTTTTCAACAACTCATCCAGGTTTCTTTTTCCGTAAATGTCAAGTCCGTAATAAGTGGAATCCTGTGCGATCAGGATCAATTCTTTCGTTCCGTTCTTCACCAGATTTTTTGATTGCGCCACCAATTCTTCAATCGGAGTTGAAATGTGTTTTCCACGCATCAATGGAATCGCACAAAAGGAACACGGACGATCGCAGCCTTCGGAAATTTTCAGGTAAGCATAATGTTGCGGCGTGGTTAAAATCCTTTCACCAACCAATTCGTGTTTGTAATCGGCTTTCAATGTTTTGAGCAGACGGGGAAGATCACGTGTACCGAACCAGGCATCGACTTCAGGAATTTCCTTTTCCAGATCGGGACGATAACGTTCACTCAAGCATCCGGTGACATATACTTTTTCAACGAAGCCCCTTTCTTTCGCGTCGACAAATTGTAAAATCGTGTCGATGCTTTCCTGTTTTGCATTGTCAATGAAACCGCAGGTATTGATGATGACAATGGCCGAGTCGTCGCTTTTGCTTTCGTGCTCCACTTCATAATTGTTCGCCTTCAGTTGTCCCATCAACACCTCGGAATCGAAAATGTTTTTGGAGCAGCCGAGCTTTACGACATTGACATTATTCTTGCGGAGTGTTTTGGTTTTCATTGCGGAAACAAAGGTAACCACAGATTTCACTGGTTGGGCGGGTTTTGGGAAATTGCTTTTCAGTTGATCTTTATTCCGATCAGCAACACATCATCCACCTGCTCAAGTTTTCCCCGCCAATCTTCAAATGTCTTTTCCAAGATTTTCTTTTGCTCGGACAGCGGACTTGATTTTATCTCGATCAGTTTTTCCTTGAGCTGACTGTACTTGAATTTTTTCCCTTTCGCCCCGCCGAACTGATCGGCAAATCCATCCGTGAATGTGTAAATGATATCGCCCTTTTGCAAATCAACCGAATGAAGTGCAAAATCCTTTTTCAGTCCTTCATGCAAACCGATCGGTTGCTTGTCGGGCTTGAATTCGATCATTTCCCCATTGCGCAAAACCCACAAGGGATTATTCGCACAGGCAAATTCCACTTTGTTTCCCTTGAAATCGAAACTGCACAACACACAATCCATTCCATCTTTTGATTGTTCATCCGCACCTTCCGGATTCAGCGCCATGATGATGGCATCGCGTTGCGTATTGAGCAAAAGATCGGGACGGGAAATTCGATGGCCGAAAGTAAGTTCATGCATGATGGAAATATTCAGCAACGACATGAACGCACCGGGCACACCATGACCGGTACAATCACCCGTCAGCAAAAGGAATTTCCCATCGGGTGTTTCATCTGCCCAATAAAAATCTCCGCTGACAATGTCTTTCGGTTTGTACAACAGGAAATATTCCGGCAGATTGCTTTTCAGCAAAGTGTCGGAGGCCAACAGGGCACGTTGAATTCTTTTGGCATAATGGATGCTGCTGAGAATGTCCTTGTTCTTTTCACTGATCTCATCATTCTTGATCACCAACTCCTTTTCATAATCCTCATTGTCGTCGCGGAAATAACGGATGACAAAATATGTGATGGCAAACACCGACATGATGGTGAAATAAAAATATTTTTTCTCCATGTCGGCGGGAAGCTGTTTCAACGGAGCGTGCGTAGCCTGATACCATTCGGTAACGAAGAATGCGAAAACATTGAACATGAATAATAAAAACGTGTCCAATTTTTTCCGGAAGATGATCAATGGGATGGTGGAAGTCGTGATGAAAAAAAATCGGTCGCCCATTTGTGCGCTGTTGTGAACGCAAACCGTAAATAAGCAGAGTACAGGCGTGAAGGAAAAAAAGTATTTGGAAAAGATGATCCATCCTTTCCGCTGGAAAAAAGGTGTCAGGGAAAATGCGATTCCATACGGCACGGAAAAAAGCAGCACGTCCCACAATCCCAGCAAGGGACCGAAAAGCGAAAACATGATCATCATCAGCGTGAGTATGACACTCATTTTGTTGATGAGAAGTATTGTTTTCCTTTCATGGGGCGATCTTGCGAATTGCGCACCGCCTGCACTGAAAGTTGCCCAGAATTTTTTCATAATTGTAAAATGCCGTCAAGCAAGATAAGAATTAAGCGAAACTCTTTTACAATGGGAAACGATGAATCAAATGCGGATTCCCATCAATAGAATGTCATCCACCTGTTCCAGTTCACCTCTCCAATCCTCAAATTTATTTTCCAATTTTTCCTTTTGCCGCGGCATTTCCAATGCACTGTTTTCAATAAGGAATTCCAACAATTTCCTGTATTTGAATTTTTTCCCTTTCGGTCCGCCGAACTGATCGGGAAAGCCATCGGTAAATGTGTAAACCGAATCGCCGGACTTCAATTGTATTTCATTTTGTGCAAATGATTTTATTTCGTGATGGAAACCACAGGGCTGTTTGTCGGGTTTATGTTCGGTAAAAATCCCATCCCGCAAAACAAAGAGTGAATTATTCGCACCGGCATAAATCATTTTTTTTGCAACAGGATCAAATACACAAATCGTAATGTCCATTCCGTCCTTGCTTTCTCCCGCTGTCGCAGTTTGTTTCAATGCATGAATGATACGGTCACGCAATTGATTCAGTATTTCTGCCGGCTGGGCAATGTTTTTTTCAATGATGATTTCCTCGAGAAATGAAATCCCAAGCATGGTCATGAAACCTCCAGGCACACCATGACCGGTGCAATCGGCGGTAACATAAAAAATGCAGTCGTTCTTTTTTGCCACCCAATAGAAATCGCCACTCACAATGTCTTTCGGTTTGAACAGGATAAAACTCTCCGGAAAATAATTCTTGAATTCTTCTTCATCCGGCATCAGGGCATTCTGGATTTTTTTTGCGTAGTTGATGCTGTCGGTTATCTCATGATTTTTTTCCTCAAGTATCTTATTCTGTTCCTCCACTTTTTCGGCGTATTGCAAATTCTCTTTTTTGAACAAACGGACAACGGAAAAAATCAGGAACGCGGCAAAGACAACATTCGGATATCCCAAATAAGCCGTTGAAGGATTCAATTTGTAATAGGGCTCGAAATGCTGGATGTAATAAATATTACCGATGAGCAACGCCACACAAATGATCATATACCAAAGAATGGTTTTATGATTGTCAAAAAGGATATTGCAGGCAACGGGAAGGAACAGGAAATAATAATACGAGTTGTTGAAATTCCCAAACAGGAAACTGAACGCGGAAAGAAAACTGAATCCGTACCACATCGTAATGTGGAAAGCCTGTTTATGCAAGCCAAGCCTTACAAAAACCAAAGCTGCAATATTCAAAAACAGCGAGAAAGCGGTTATGGCTGCCGACAGATAATAATGCAGACACATTCCAACGGTAAAATAAAAACTGGAAATGAATGCCACGACAAGAACTGCAAGATTGTACACTTTCAATTTGTTGCGCAAATCAAAAGGCGTTTCAGGCGTAATACCGAGATAAGAAATCGAATGGATGAATTTCCTCAACGTGACTTATTTGGAAAAGAAAGATAATGATAAAGCGAGAAATGGAATTCAATTCTGCTTGAAAAGCGAATCGACAAATTCAGCCTTGTTGAACACTTGCAAATCCTCCATCTTCTCTCCCACTCCAATGTATTTTACTGGAATCTTGAACTGATCGGAAATGCCGATGACCACACCGCCCTTCGCCGTTCCATCCAATTTGGTTACGGCAAGCGCGGTCACATCCGTTGCCGCAGTAAATTGTTTGCATTGCTCAATTGCATTCTGTCCGGTTGAACCGTCGAGAACAAGCAACACTTCATGTGGCGCATCGGGAACGACTTTTTTCATCACCGTTTTTATTTTGGTGAGTTCGTTCATGAGATTTATCTTGTTATGCAAGCGTCCAGCCGTATCGATAATGACAACGTCAATGTCTTTTGTCACTGCGGAATTCAATGTATCATACGCCACAGATGCCGGATCGGCGCCCATGCCCTGCTGCACAATGGGAACGCCTACACGTTGCGACCAAATCGTCAACTGATCAACAGCTGCAGCGCGGAAAGTATCTGCCGCGCCGAGCATCACATTCTTTCCCGATTTCTTGAATGCATTGGCGAGTTTACCGATCGTTGTTGTTTTCCCCACTCCATTCACACCAACGACCATGATCACATACGGTTTTTTCCCTTGGGGAACAGAAAACTCGAGCAGGTCGGAAGTGTTGTTTTCTGCAAGCAAAGCGGCAATCTCATCGCGCAAAATCTTATTCAGTTCATCAACACCCACATATTTATCACGCGCTACGCGTTTTTCAATCCGCTGAATTATTTTCAAAGTCGTTTCAACGCCCACATCGGATGTGACGAGAATCTCCTCCAGATTATCCAGCATTTCCGCGTCCACATGGGATTTACCCGCAACAGCCCGCGCGATACGTGAGAAAAAATTCTCCTTCGTCTTTGAAAGCCCCTTGTCAAGACTCTCTTTTTTTTCCTTGCTGAATAAACCGAAAAAAGCCATAAATAGATTTCAAATTACGAATGAATCGATCAGGGATTCCATTAAACAACGAAAGCCCCTTTCAATGAAAGAAGCTTTTGTGATCCCGACGGTCATCGGGAAATTATTTTTTTTCGGTGAAGAAATCCTTGATGTGGTCATTATGAACAACTGCCTCTTCAAATGAGAAAGCACCTGTTTTGCTGGATTTCACCATTTTGATTACGCGTGTGAATTGTTTCCCTTCACCGGTTTTGAGAGTAGCGACAACTTTCTTAGCCATGACTTTGTTTTTTTATCCCAATAGATAATTATCGGAAAATTATTTGATCTCTTTGTGAACTGTCATCTTTTTAAGGATGGAGTTGTATTTCTTGAGCTCGATACGATCAGGCGAATTCTTTTTGTTCTTCGTCGTGATGTAGCGTGAAGTTCCGGGCTTGCCGCTTTCCTTGTGCTCTGTGCATTCGAGAATTACCTGAATGCGATTGCCTTTCTTAGCCATTGTTTTTATGATTTACTTTGGGAGGGCAAAGGTAATAATTCTTGTCCGCAAAACAAGTGCATTGAATGGATTTCCGATTGTCGATTGCCGATTGCCGATTGATTCGATTGTAAGACACTGATTGTCAAATATTTGTTTTTTGTCGGAAATCGGAAATCTCCAGGTCAACGATCATTTCCCGTTGAGGAAACTCTTGGTTGCCATCGTTTTCTCGATTTCCGCAGTTGTTTTCGGAATGAAACCTGAAAGCTCTTCCGGCTGCGCATCGGTGATCAAAACATCGTCTTCGATACGTACACCGATATTCCACCATTTGGGATCGCAAGGGGAACCTTCGGGAATATAAATGCCAGGTTCGACTGTAATCACATTTCCCGCTTCGAGTTTTCCTTTCAGTCCCGCATCATGCACATCCAAACCCAAGTAATGTGATGTTCCATGAAAAAAGTATTTGCGGTAATCCTCGTCATTGGTGATGATACCCAAGGCTTTCAACCGTTGCGTGATGATCTTGACAGCTGCATCATTCGGCGCATAAAAATCGTTCCCCTGCAGGCATTGTTTTATTCCTGCGGCTTGTGCATCATAAACGATATCGTAAATCAACTTTTGTTCGGGGGAAAACTTTCCATTCACCGGCAACGTGCGCGTAATGTCGGCGGAATAACCGTGGTATTCGGCACCGGCATCCACGACAATGAGATTGCCGCTGTCAAATGGTTTTCGATTGGTGGTATAATGAAGGATGCATGAATTTTCGCCCGCACCACAAATGCTTGGGTAACCGGGAGACTCGGCTCCGCGCATTTTGAAACCATACTCGACAATGGCCTGTGCCTGGTATTCGGTCATGTCGGGTTCCATCGCTTTCATCAATTCGATATGCGATTCGCCACTGATCTGAATGGCCTTCCTCATCAGTACCAATTCGGCGGGTTCCTTCACCTGCCGCATCATGGCCATGTATTTCTCCAAATCCAATGTGTCATTGTTCGAGTTTTTCAACGTGGAAACACGGAATGAATTCACCATATCGGACAAATCATTCGGGTCATCCGGATCATTTTCAATTGCTCTCGGAAGCGGATAAAAGAAGACCTTCTTGAATTTTTTCCAATTGATTTTCAACTTCGAAAAAACATTCCCCGTAAAAACAGAATTTATTCCCAGTTGTTCCTTAGCTCCATCCGCTCCCAATCTTCTCCCTGTCCATACTTCCTCCTTTGGATTGCGATCCTGCACAAAAAGTATTTCATTCGTAAAAAGTGTATCTATCTTTTGCTTTTCCCTGAATAAAATGAGGACGGAATTCGGTTCATGCAAACCGGTGAGGTAATATAGATTCGGATCCTGGTGAAAATCAAATTCAACATCATTCGAACGGATACAAACCGGATTGGAGAAAAAAACCGCGACACTGCTGTCGGGCATCAGGTTGCGCAAGGCTTCACGTCGCTCCTTGTGAAAATCGGGCGAAAGTAAATCGGTATCATAATCGTAATGGTCCTGAAAGGAAATCGCGCTCATCAGCAGGAATGCAACTGCCAGGGGAAGCAAACTTGAGGCGTGTGACTTGAGACGTGAGAAAAATCCCATCCGATACATTTTCTTTTCCATGGTGAAATTTATTTGTACAAATCAGTACCCTTCAAAAATACAAAAACGTTGTCCATGGGAACAGACAACGTTTTCAGGAAGGTGTATTGGCAGATGGTCGGCAATAAAGCCGGACGGATTATTTCTTGATCAAACCCAATTCGCGGCCACGTTTCAAGGCTGCATTGATGCCGATCTTATTGATGGTGCGAAGGGCTGAAGTGGAAACCTTGAGTGTAATCCATTTGTCTTCTTCAGGAATGAAAAAACGTTTGGTTTGCAGGTTCGGCATGAACGTGCGTTTGGTTTTATGGTTGGAATGGGAAACTTTGTTTCCGACAATGGTCTTCTTTCCGGTGATTTGGCAAACTTTTGACATGACTGATTGTTTTAAAAATTGGAGTGCAAATGTAGGATATTTTATCAAATTGAACAACAGTCTTGGGCAAAATGGCTATCACTTGGGGAAAGTGGCGGTGAAAAAGCGTCAGTTGCAGTCGAAATGAAATTCAAAATCTGTAAAGCCAGCGGCTAGTTTTCCCAATATTCCGTTCCATGAACGTCAATGTAACCCACGAAACGCCATTTCGAATTATATTTTCTCGTGGTATGAACCGGCATGAGTTCATCCAACCAATACTTATCGACATACTTGTATTTGGGTTGTACCACAATATTACCGGCCTTGTCCTTAAAACCATATTTGCCTGAGGCACGAAAACGCTTATAAATGAAATCGAAATCTTCATAATAGACAGGTCTCGAGCTGTCACTTGGAGGTAGTTCAAAACCGAAATACTCCTTGCTGTCCCTTTTGAGGAATTTATATGGCTTGCAATTCTTATCGTAACAAAAAACGGAATCCCTTGTAAGGAAAACATAACCATCATATCCCGAATACCATTCTTCCCTGTAACGAAAAGGAATCAGCACCACTCCATTCGTATCTATGATCCCGAATTTTTTCTTTTTATCACGGCAAACATAACGGCCGGTAAAATCATCATCCCACGTTTCAAATTTTGGATAGGCTTTCAAATCGAGCAGCTTTTTCCCTTGCAAATTGAATACGGCTGCCGGTCGGAGTTTATCATCTTCCGCATACAGGTAATTGCCTTTCATCCATGTCAGTGAATAATTAACCGGACGCATGACCAATTCCCCTTTTTCATTCATCACACCACTGCCGGAATTCAATCCGTCAAATATCCTGAAGCCGTTATTCGAAATGGGTGATATGAGGAAAATGGAATCGTCCAACCTTGTTTCATTGCCCTTTTTATCAATGATATACTTGGCCTCTCCCTTAGAGACAATCGCCGTATTTTCCGAAAAAAGATATACGCTGGAATATTTCGGTTCAATGATCATTCTTTTCGTGCTGTCACAATATCCCCACAAATTACCTTTTCGATAGGGAATCAAATCCGGCAATCGCGCGCTCACGCATTCGTGAAGCAATAAAAAAAACAAAAAAAACAAAACCCGTTTCATGATGATTTCTTTCTGCGTCAGTCGTTTTTCACTGCCGTTTTCCCTTACAATAACGCATTTACAATTTAAAGATACACCATCATCACTAATCAGCATTCGGTCGACACTTATTCAATACATCCGACAATTCTACAATCCCCAAATTCATTTTCGGGCAACATTTTACATTTGATTCAGGAAACCGTTCAAACGCCGCCAAACATAATAATGCTAATTTTGCCTCTGTAAAAACCATCACCGAATACAACCACCACAACCGCAACCGATAACTGATCTATGGTTTTTGCATCACTCACTTTCCTTTACATTTTTCTTCCGCTCAACCTGATTCTTTATTACGCATCAAAGAACAGCACGTACAGGAATCTGATCCTCACCATTTTCTCTTTCATCTTTTATGCCTGGGGAGAACCGATCTGGGTTGGATTGCTTGCTCTCACCGCATTGATCGATTATGGCAATGGAAGATTCATCGAGGCGAACCGTGGAAAAAGAATCGCGAAAATCGGTGTCATCTGTTCCTTGGTTTTCAACATCAGCACACTGCTCACTTTCAAGTACAGCGCTTTTTTGGTCAATAACATCAACCATCTTCTGGGCACAACTTTTCATGTCCCGTCATTTGCACTCCCGATCGGAATCTCATTCTACACTTTTCAATCCATCTCGTATGTGATCGATGTGTACACCGGAAAAGTGACCGGGCAAAAATCATTGCTGAAATTCCTGATGTTCGTGAGCTTGTATCATCAACTCGTTGCGGGACCGATTGTGCGTTACGTGCACATTGCGCATGAGATTGACAAAAGGAAATTCAACATCAACGATATTTCAGCGGGTATCACGCGGTTCTGTGTCGGGCTTTTCAAAAAGGTTTTGATTGCCGATGTCGCTGCGCAGTTTGTGGAAAAGAGTTACATGGGCGAACACGTAAATCTTGCGGGCATTTCAGTTGCGGAAAGCTGGTTCGGAATTCTCATGTTCACGATTCAGATCTATTATGATTTTTCCGGTTATTCGGATATGGCAATCGGCTTGGGAAGAATGTTCGGGTTCCATTATTACGAGAACTTCAATTATCCGTACATCGCAAAATCGGCAACCGATTTCTGGAGACGCTGGCACATTTCACTTTCCACCTGGTTCCGCGATTACGTTTACATTCCATTGGGCGGAAATAAAAGATTCGGCATCCGAAATCTTTTCATCGTGTGGTTCCTCACCGGATTCTGGCACGGAGGTGCGAATGGCGCATGCTGGAATTATATCTTATGGGGACTGTTCTGGGGATTCCTGATTTTCCTCGAGCGCATGTTCCTTGGCAAATTCCTGAAAAAAATCCCTGCATTCTTCGGACACATTTATCTCTTGTCGGCAATGATTTTCGGTTGGACCTTGTTTTATTTCACCGACGTTCACCGATTGGGAGAATACCTCGGAATCATGTTCGGCCAATCCGGTCATCCGCTCACCACTTTTGAATTCGGAATTGTGTTCAAGGAAAATATTTTCTGGCTGGCCCTTGCACTGATTTTCTGTATGCCCGTTTACCTGTTCTTCCACAGAAAAGCGAAAAAAGGTTTGGTCATCCGCGAATTGCAAATCGCCGCCGGCGAAAACAAGGTGTGGAATTTCATCCAACTTTACCGCTTGTGGATCGGCAATATCATCATTAGCTTTCTGTTGCTTTTTCTCGCCACATCCATGCTCGTGGGAAACAGTTATCACCCTTTCATCTATTACCGATTCTGATTTGAAATAAAATGGCGCACAATAAAATAAACAGGGCATTCTCCTACATCAACACGGTCTTCTTCACGATTACGTTGGTGGTATTGGGAATTTTATTTTTTGTTTTGCCGAAGTCAAAAGTTTCTGAATTCGAAAAACGTTCGCTTACGCAGATCCCGTCTTTTACCTGGACAAAATTTTTCGATGGAAAATATCTTGACACGCTTGACAAATATTATGCTGACAATTTCCCTTTCCGTGAAAATTTTGTCGCTTTCAATTTCGACCTGAAAGAAAAACGCGGCATCCGTTCGGAAGAAGTGGGATTCATCAAAATGGTTTCTGTCGACAAGCAACTTCCGAAAAATGTGGACACGGCCATGAACGCAAGCGATTCCATTGTGTCCGATTCCATTGCCGATGTGGGTCCGGCCGATATGGATATGGGTGGAGGATTGTTGATTTACAATCAACACGCAATGGAAGTTTTCGGCGGATCGAAAGCGATGGCGAAATTCTATGCCTCTGCGGTAAATTCCTATGCAACATTGTACGCCGGAAAATTGAATATCTATTGCGTGTGTGTGCCCTCATCAATTGCGTTCAATTCGAATGAGGAATACCGGAAAAACGGCATCGCGGAAAAAACAAACATCGATGAGATTTATGCCAACCTCAATCCTTCCGTAAAAGCGGTTGATGCCTGGTCGGAAATTGCCGCACACAAAAACGAATACATTTATTTCAGGACGGATCACCATTGGACCGGACTGGGTGCATACTATGCGTACGTGGCGTTTTGCAAGAATGCAGGCCTCACCCCGATTGCATTGAGTGCGATGACACACAAGATAAAATCAAATTATCTCGGTTCGCTTTATTACGACACGCGCGATTCACGACTGAAAGATTTTCCCGACTCGGTGGAATATTGGATGGTACCGGGCAAACATATTACGCTGCGTTACGGTGAATCGAACACAAAGGCATTTGCCGGATCGTTGTATGCGGAAGGTGCGAAAGGCGGAAACAGTTACGGCGTTTTCCTCGGCGGCGACAATCCGTTGATGCGAATTGACAATCCGGAAATCAACAACGGCAAGAAAATCTGTATCGTGAAAAATTCCTATGGGAATCCGTTCTCCACTTATTTCACGGCGAATTATCAAACCGTTTTTGTTTTGGATTACCGTTATTACAAAGGAAGCATCATCGACCTGATCAAGGACGAAGGCATTACGGATCTTGTTTTCATCAATGGGATTTTTTCTGCGAATACTTCCTGGCACATCAAGATGATGACGAAAATAATGAAGGCACAGGTTCCGGGAAAACCTGCCGAGCCGAAAGACGCTTCAGGCAATCCGGCAGACACAGCCAAACATATTAACCCCGATTCGTTGAAAAAGAAAAAGGAGAAGAAAAATTAAAGTGCGGCTAATTTTTACCTTGACCCTGTGATAAAAAACAGCAATTCCCCTCGGGCGATTCATACACTCTTCAATTTCCAAAACTTTGCCAAGTGCATCGTTTTTTTTCTGACACTGTTGAATTATTCCTGCGCTGAAGCCCAGGCTCCCACCACAGTCACCACCGCTCCCGTACACGATACGCTTCGCGATTACAACCGTTTTCCCTGGCTGCTTCCCCAATACAACATGATTCAGTTTTACAGCAAGGATGCGATGGATCATTTTGTAAAAAGTTGGGACAGTACAAAAACGAAAAAAATGTCCATCGTCCATCTCGGTGATTCACATTTGCAATCCGATTTGTTTCCCGGAAGAATGCGGAAAAACCTGCAGGCGATTCTCGGCGATGGCGGAAGGGGAATGATGTTTTCCTATTCGGCAGCGAACACGTATTCATCGGTTGAATATGCTACAAGCGACAAAGGCGATTGGACTTATGGAAAATCATTGATTCTTCCTCCCAAACTTCCGCTCGGTGTGGTTGGGATGACAGTGAAAACAATTGATTCGACTGCAAGCCTGACTTTCACTTTCAAGAATCCGGTTCCTGCAAATTATTCCAAACTGAAAATTTTCTGTAAAAAGGATTCTGTCAGTTATGATCTTGTGGTGGAATGCGGAGGAAAAATGATTCCTGTCAATGTCGATTCCGTTGCCGGTGATTCCATTCCCTATTATGAAATCGACTTGCCCCCTTTCTCCGACGAAATAATTTTTCATGTCAGGAAAAACCATCCGCATGAAAGTGAATTTGTTTTTTATGGAATGAGTTTGGAAACTCCCGACAACACCGGCGTGATTTATCACAATTGCGGAGTGGGTGGTGCCCGGTATGAATCCATCCTGTACGAAAACCTTTTTACCAAACAGCTTCCTGCACTCCATCCCGATCTTGTCATCATTGATTTCGGCACCAACGATTATCTGTACGACGACAGTTTGAAAGCAACGGAGGAGGCAACGATCATCAAGGTGATTGAAATGGTTCGCAGTGCTGCGCCGAATGCCAGCATCCTGCTTACATCAACCATGGACATGTATTACAAGGGAGATCATGCAACATCGGGACAACAGTTTTCCGACCTTATGAAAAAAATTGCGAAGAAGGAAAATTGCGGAATATGGGATTGGTACTGGGTGGCGGGAGGATGGGATGTGATGCCGCTTTTTCAAAGCCATCACCTTGCAAATCCGGATGGCGTTCACAATTCCCCGAGCGGCTATCGGTTGAAAGGAAACCTGTTGAGCGATGCAATGGTCAATACGGTTGCATGGATTGAAAAAAATCCGACACGTGACTCACTCACTTTTCAAATGGACAGTTTGAAAAAAATCCAGTATGCCATAAAACTCCACGAGGATTCCGATTCCACGGGGCCGAATGTGAAACGCATCAAGGTCGTTTACAAGGTTCACAAAAAGGAAACATTGTCCATGATCGCGAAAAAATTCCATGTGACTGTTGCAGAAATACGGAAATGGAATCACATGCAAAGCAATTTGATTCACCAGGGAAAAATATTATGGATCTATTGCGATCCGCAATACAAACCGAAACCACCGGTGAAAAAGAAACCGGCAACAAAGACGGGAACAAAACCTGCAGCGAAAACTGGAACCAAACCGAAGTGAAATTCCAAACATGCTGGATTTGAAAATGCGTGACTGATTCTTATTGCCGGGAAAACAGTTTCGGTTCAGGAAATTTTGCGTGTACGGATTTTCTTCGCCGGATTTCCCTGATAAATCCCGTACGCTTCCAAATTGGAAGTTGCAACCGAAGCAACCGTCAGCAATGCATGTGAATGGCAAACCACTCCCGGACAAACAACGGCCTTCGCTCCTATCCACGTCCCTTCTTCCAATTTAATTTCGCCGGTCACCAAATCGAAAGTTGTTTTTTTATAATTGTGATTTCCCGTAAGCAACATGGCGCCCTGAGAAATGCAGCAATTCGAGGCGATCGTCACTTTTACCAGATTGTCAATCCACACGTTCTCTCCGATCCAAACATGGTCATCAACAGAAAGTAACCATGGCGACTTGATATTCACACCGGGTTTCACCACCACCTTTTTCCCGATTTTCGCCCCGAACATTTTGAGCAGAATTATTTTCATACCATTGAAAGGGAATCGCGAACAGAAAAAAGCAGCGTTGAAACAATACCACAATCCGCGTTTCAAAAAAGAGGCGCGGGGATTGTACCAACTGTTATTGAAAGATGAAAGATCTGTTTTCCCTTCCTGCATTCCACAAAGGTAATGAGTTGGAATGTTGAAAAGTTCAAACGCTCACTTTGAAACCTTCCAACTTTTCAACTGACTCGCCTGTCACCGGGCACCTGTCACTGATTTAAGTATATTTGTTGCCAAGAGAGTTTCTCTTACGCCATGCTTCCAGGATTACTACTGATACTTTTCCTCATTCTTCTCAACTCATTTTTTGTGGCGGCCGAATTCGCCATTGTAAAAGTGCGTTCCTCGCAAATCGACATGAAGGTGAAAAAAGGGAGCGCCCGTGCAAAAACGGTGCGGCGCATTCTCAACAAGATGGATGCCTATCTGTCAGCAACTCAACTTGGAATAACGGTTTCCAGTCTTATCCTCGGTCGCGTGGGTGAACCTTATGTTTCCGCCTTGCTCCTCCGTGTTTTCCA
>CAYMZV010000071.1:0-15823 GCA_964394965.1 uncultured Chryseobacterium sp. | reverse complement strand
AAGCGGCGAATTCTCCCCGCAGGAATTTTTTAAGGAAACTCTCCGGTGGTGCGACCGCAATTTTTTTGGGCGCACTCGCATCTCCGTTCAGGTTGGGAGCAAAACCCAATGAACTTTATTCGAGTGGCATGGATGATGCCGAAGCCTGGTTCGATAAGATAACAGGAAAACATAAAATGGTTTTTGACATTACGAAACACGGCGGTGGGATTTTTTTGACTTTCGTTTATAATTTTCTTGAAGGCAATAATAAAACAGGAACGCCCGACAAGGATTTAAGTGCTGTTGTGTCATTTCGGCATTATGGGATTGTGATGGCGATGAACGACAGTATCTGGGAAAAATATACGGTGGCGGAACACGTTGAATTGAAAGACGCCGACACGAAGGAATATGCGAAAAGAAATGTTTTTTGGGATCCGAAACTGACAGACGCTTTTCCAAAAAACAAATCGATCAAACATTTGCAGGAGCGTGGTGTTTTGTTTTGTGTTTGTGATACGGCGGTCGACAGTTTTGCCGAATGGATGTCGGATGAAATGAAGTTGGATAAAAGTGAAGTGAAGAAAGATTTTTATGCAAATATCCTGCCCGACATTCAGCTTGTCCCTTCGGGACTTTGGGCGCTTGGCCGTGCGCAGGAGCATGGCTGTGGATATTGCGCCGGACAATAATTCCTCAAAAAATACAATTCAACCGTTTTCAGTTGCACAATTTGCAAATGGAGATATACGTTTTTGCATTTTTTTTGTTCGTTGATGGAAATCGCAATTCATTCCTTTTGTTCATCAAAAACCAATTTTACGTTTTTGGAAAAAGAAATTACGTTTGTCTGGAGAATCACATCAGACAATCCGGACCGAACCGAATTCCTAATTTCGATTTATGCTTTATCGGCTTTTGAAATTGCTTTTCCGCATCACTTTCAAGGTGTTTTTCAAGAACACCTACAAGCATCGTCCCGAGTTGATGCCTGAAAAAGGTCCGCTCATTATCTGTGCGAATCATCCCGGCGCTTTTCTTGATCCGGTTGTGATGGCAACGATTGTAAAACCGAAAATTTATTTCCTTGCAAAAGGTTCTGCGTTCAAGGGAAGATTTGCGAAATGGTTTCTTCCGAAATTGAATATCATTCCCGTTTACCGTCAGCAAGACGATCCGACGCAGATGCACAAGAACGAAGAGACATTCCTGAAATGTTTTGAGCATTTGGGCAATGGCGGGACGATATTGATTTTTCCCGAAGGGATCAGCATTACGGAAAGAAAATTACGTCCGATAAAAACCGGGGCGGCAAGAATCGCCTTGGGTGCCGAAGAAAAATATCCGAATCTCGGTGTGAAAATCGCCTGTGTGGGATTGAATTATGAAGACCCGCACACTTTCCGCCGCGATGTGTACATCGGTTTCAGTGAGCCGATTCTTGTTTCGGATTATTCCGGCAAATTCAAGAAAGATGATTTTGCCGTTGTAGAGGAATTGACGGAAGAAATCAGGATTCGTTTGGAAGAGCAAATGATTCACACTTCCGACGCCGATACGGATAAGTTGGTGAATGACATTGAACGCTTGTACAAATCCGATTTGTTGAGGGAGCAGGGCATTCCGGAAAATGACAGGGAAGCTGCATTCGAACTTTCCAAAAGAATCGTACTCACCGTAAATCATTTCAAGGAGTGGGAACCGGAACGTGTGGCGAGGATTTCGGGCGAGATCAAAAGTTATTTCTGGAAACTGAATGAAATCGGATTGAGCGACAAGGTGATAAAAAACGGAGGGGAAAAAGGATCGCGCCTTTTGAAAAATGTAAAAGAGCTTTTATTCATCCTTCTCGGATTCCCATTTTTCATTTACGGAATCATCCACAATTATTTTCCTTTTGTCACCGCATCTTTCCTTTCCAAAAAATTGGTGAGGCAAAAGGAATATCAAGGCGCAATCGGTGCCGCTGCCGGAATGTTGCTTTTTCTGATCTGGTACATTGCACTTGGAATTTGCAGTTGGAAATTCATTCACCATCATGCCATTTGGAATCGTCCGGGTTGGGACTGGCTGGCTTATTTCTTTTCGTGGCCGGTGACAGGATTATTTGCGTGGTATTATTTCTGCAGTGTGAAATATATCCAGAAGAGATGGCTGATGATGTCGCTTTTTTTCAAGCGCACTTCGCTCGTTGCCGATTTGGTGGTTCAGCGGAATCATCTCATCAGGGAATTTGAAAAGGCGATCGTTGACAGGGACAAAACAATCCAATGATTCAATTTTCAATTTTCTTCCACACCTTTTTCCACGCTGAAAACATAATCTCCGGTTGTGGAAATGGAAATGATCACAAAGTCATTGATTTTCCATTTTGAAATTTCAGCGGGAGACAGTTTTATCTTTTGATTGGCGACCGTGATTATTTTTCCGTCCAAACTTTGGATTTGCCCGCGGATGACTTTTTTCTGCCACGCATTTGTCGCTTTTCTATGCCGCAAAATGACATTGACAAAAAAACGTGCGGGAAGAATGGTGAGAAAAACCAAACCCACATTCAGCCATTCACTGAAATCGGGATGGTCATACAAGCCCAGCTTTTCTGAATACATGTTTATGTAGGCGACAACACATCCGAACACCACAAACGGGATCAGATAAATGTAAATGCCCTTCATCAGGTTTTTCCGCGAAGCCAAGGCATAAATGTCTTTTTCTTCGTTCGATAAGTTGACCAGGGAAATGGGTGGTTGACGCATCCGGGAAATATTTTTTCAAAAGTACGAATAGAAAAATGGAAATTGAAGGGGGAATCGGGTGACCGAGGATTAACCGGGTTTCATTTTGAGAATGAATTCCAATTGCCTCCATCACGCAATTTCCCCAATTCCTTAATTCCCTATTTTAGCGGCGGAATCAGCGCATGAAAAAAATCACCATCGCCATTGACGGATATTCTTCCTGCGGGAAGAGCACGATTGCAAAAGCATTGGCGGCGCGGTTGGGTTACAGTTATGTGGATACGGGAGCGATGTATCGGGCGGTGACCTTATTTTGCATCGAACATGGATTGATCAAGGATGGGGCTTTTGATGAACATGAAATCGTATTGGCATTGGAAGATGTGCATCTCACTTTCAAATTCAACCCGAATACAAAAACTTCCGAGACTTACCTGAACGGAAAAAATGTGGAGAAGGAAATACGCGGGATGAATGTTTCGGCGAGTGTAAGCCCGATTTCAAAAATCCATGATGTGCGTGTGCGTTTGGTTGCGTTGCAACGCGAGATGGGAAAAAACAAGGGAGTGGTGATGGACGGACGTGACATTGGAACGAATGTTTTTCCGGATGCCGAATTGAAAATTTTCATGACCGCCGATCCCGATGTGCGTACGCACAGGCGTTACGATGAACTTGCTGCGAAAGGCGTGAAAATAACTTTTGAGGAAGTGCGCGAAAACCTGATTTCACGTGACCATGAAGACACGCACCGAAAAGAAAATCCGTTGATAAAGGCGGACGACGCCATTGTGCTTGACAATACGGATATGACGCGCGAAGAACAATTGGAATTCGTGATGAAGCTGATCGGGGAATTGAAAATTGCGTGAGGGATTGAAGCGTAAAGCCCACAGCGGAAAATCAAATTATTTTTTACTGTCAACCTGGCGAGGACTTGCAGGTAAAGCCCGACCCCAACGGGGACACGCCCAATGGAAAAAGCGATGATGGGAAACCTTCCAACGTTTCAACTTTCAAACCGAACCCAGCCGATTTGACGACAAACACCGCAAGTCCTTTATTAATGCTACCTTTGCGGCTGCTCCGCCGAAATTTCCCAAGAGTTACTTGTGATTTAGGAGCCGAAAACAGAAAGCCGTTGCGTTTGCCGGCTGGTCCTAAACAGTAACAAAATCAATTTATGACAACTTTCTCAGAACTGGGTTTGAAACCCGAATTGGCTACTGCTGTGGCTGAACTTGGATTTGAAAACCCGACACCGATTCAGGAACAGGCCATTCCCGCCTTGCTGCAAAATCCAAGCGATCTTGTGGGTCTTGCAAGAACGGGAACCGGAAAAACCGCTGCATTCGGTTTGCCGCTTTTGCATTTCATCGATCCCGATATGAAATTTCCGCAGGCGCTTGTGCTTTGCCCGACGCGCGAATTGTGCATACAGATTTCAAATGACCTGAAGACTTTCGCCAAACATTTGCGTGGTGTTTCAATACTACCTGTTTATGGCGGATCAAGCATAAGCATGCAGATAAAAGAATTGCGCAGGGGAATCCAAGTGATTGTGGGAACGCCCGGACGGTTGAATGACATGATTGAGCGTGGCGCCTTGAAATTGGGTGAAGTGCAAACGGTTGTGCTGGATGAAGCGGATGAAATGCTGAACATGGGATTCCGTGAAGCGATTGATACCATCCTTGCCGAAACACCGAAGGAAAAAAAGACATGGCTTTTCTCGGCCACAATGCCAGATGGTGTTGCACGCATTGCGAGAAGTTACATGCATGACCCGATTACACTGAGCATAAAAGGTGTTGCCCAGGGCGAAAGCAAGATCGACCATTTTTATTGTGTGGTGCATGCGCGTGACCGTTATACAGCATTGCGCCGCATCATTGATGCACACCCTGACATTTACGGAATTGTTTTTTGCAGGACGAAAATGGAAACGCAGGAAGTTGCCGACCATTTGATCCGCGACGGTTATACGGCCGATGCGATTCACGGCGACCTTTCACAACAACAGCGCGACCATGTGATGAAACGTTTCCGCAGCAGGACATTGCAGATGCTTGTGGCGACCGACGTTGCCGCAAGGGGAATCGATGTGGATGATGTGACACACGTTTTACATTATCAATTGCCCGATGAGCCGGAATCGTATACGCACAGAAGCGGACGTACAGGCCGCGCAGGAAAAGACGGCGTTTCGATTTTGTTCATGCATGCAAAAGAAACCGGAAGACTCCGTGTGATTGAAAGGATCATCGGGAAAAAATTGATTTACCTTCCTGTTCCTGCAGGAGTGGATGTGGTAAAAAACCAATTGCTCGCCTTCGCCGTTAAGTTGCGCAATGTTGAAACGAACAATGTGATTACACCCGAACACATGACCTTGTTGAAAGAGGCGATGGGAGAGATGACGCAGGAATAAATGCTGGAAAAATTCATGGCACTTTCGTTGAATAAACTATTTACCGATTACTCCAAATCCGCAGACTTGAATATCAGTGGGAAACCGAAAGAAAGATCGGAGCGCCCTGAACGTGAAGAGCGCGGTTATGAAGAAGCGACCGGCGAACGCCATACTTATTTTGTGAGTATCGGCAGGATGGACAATGTGGATCCGGGACAATTGTTGCGCATCCTGTGTGACCAATTGAATACGGATCGTACGCACATCGGAAAAATCGATTTGAAACATAATTTTTCATTCGTACAAATCATCGGACTTGATCCGACTGAAGTGATGAATTCATTCAAGGGATTTGCACACAAGGGAAGACCGGTGCGTGTGAATCAGGCGGAGAATGAACCGGGTGGTGATCGCGGACCGAGGCGTGAGAATTCTTACGGGCAGGAAAGAAATTCCGGAGAACGGAAATCGTTCGGAGAACGGAAAACTTTCGGTGACCGCAAACCTTACGAGGAAAAACCGTTCGGCGAAAAGAAAAGTTTTGGCGAAAGAAAATCTTTCGGTGAGCGGAAATCTTTCGGTGACCGAAAACCTTATGAAAAGAAATCGTTCGGTGAAAAGAAAAGTTTCGGTGACAAGCCGCCAAGAAGATCGTCGAGTGAAAATGTCGGAAAGGGTTTTGGCGCCAAGAAACCGGGTGATGATGGCGGTGACTGGAAGAATTTAATGAACGAATCCGCACCGACCGACAGGAAGAAAAAATTCGGGAAGAAAAAATGGTAGGAATTAACAATTAATAATGTGCAAATTAAAAATGCTGAATCGTAAGGTTCAGCATTTTTTCTGATGGCAACAAGACTTGCAAGATTGAAGTTTCCCGTGTTGGGGATTTCAAATTGAAACTTCTTTCGTTGATTTTTTCCGGAGTATGATTGCGGAAATGATTGTGACTGCCAATCCAATCGGAAATGGTTCGATAAAAGTCATGAGGTATTCCATGAAGGGATTCTTCAGCATATCCATCATGTCGCTCATTTGCTGTTTGCAGGCGAGCAATTCCGCCGCACTTGCACCGCCCGCTTTCGCGTGTTCATAATAATAGTTTGCATAATCCTGATAAAAATTCGGCATGAAAAAGTGCTGCGTGATCATCCATCCGACGACATATAAAATGGAAGAGATGGTGGTTATGGAAATCCCAATTCCGAACGCTTTCCAAAAGGAGATTCCCTGATTTTCCCTTTTGAAACTCCTGATGCCAAAAAAGACAAGTGTGAAGGCAAGCACAATGGTGGTATAACCCAGGTATTCGCCCTTGTCGAAACCGATGTAGTTCTTGAAAATTCCCGTGATCAGGATCATCAGGATCATTATCCCGCCGGAAAGCAAGCCGTAAGTGAGGATGGTTTTTTTCATGATCGTTTTTGTTGGTTGGTTTGAATTTTTCTGCAAATCAATGACAACAAGGCGCCGAACGCATCACCCGAAAGTATGATTTAATTGGAAATCAGTCCCAATCATGCAAAAGTACTACGCAAGAATGCCGATTTCCTTTCCCTTTTGAACCGCCTGGGTTCTTCTGCTCACTTCCAGTTTCAGGAAAATATTTGCAACATGGGTTTTCACCGTATTCACCGAAACAAACAACCGGTCGGCGATTTCCTGATTCGAAAGTCCGGCGGAAATGAGTTGGAGCACTTCGATTTCCCTTTCACTGATTCCCAGTTTTTCGACGATGGCCGAATTGATCTTGAATTCCGGATTCCCATTTGCGGGAACGATTACCAATTTTTCAACCTCGACAATTTTTTCCTGGACTTTTCTTTTTGTCAATTTATTTCCCGCCCATATTCCCAATACGGTAAAAAGCAATGCAACCATTCCACCATAAATTTCGATTGCGTGATCAACAATGATAAAACGGTATTCCAGCCATTTCAAAAGACCGATCAGAACCGCAAGAGCCAAACCATAAAGTAAAATCCGTTTTTTCATTCCTAATCCTATCGTGAAAGTGTGCGGATCATTTTTAGAAGTTTGGCCATCTCCGTGAGATTGGTTGCGTAATACCAAACGTGGATTTTTTGTCCATCACCAATGTCGATGAAAGTTTCCGTTTGTGTGTAATCGGCAGTGGTGTATTCTATCCAATTCGTTTTGACTCCCAGTAGAGTTCCCGGAATTATTTTTTTCGAATAATTGGTTGTCGGTGGATGTTCATCGGGTTTCGGTCCGAGATAAATTCCACCTTCGCCATGATAAACGGTAGTATCGACAGGTGTGAAATAATAAACCATAAAACCATTTCCCGGCTGCTCATCGATTTTGTGTGTGATGGGAAGGTCGATTGACAATCCTGTATTTCCGATTTTGAGATGTTTGGTTGGAACGGTGTCTGTAGAAAGCAAACTGTAATCGAACAAGGTGTCAACAGTTGTTTTTTGAGTCGAGGCTGTTGAGTCGACAACAACTTTTTTCTGTGATTCGTTGCAGGAAAAAAGAAATGATAAAATGAAAATGGGGAGAATCTCTTTAATGGAATTCATTTTCAAAAGCATTGAATTAGAAGTTAGCGGTGAGTTGAACTCATCACTTGTGAAAGATTGAATTGTTCAACAGTATTGGCTCCATTTTCTGACCAGATATAAATCTGAGGACCATTTCCACTGTCATTCGCCGTTTCGTATTCGACATTGGCAATAGTTGTGTCCTTGACCATCGATTCATCCTTTTCGTTTGATTTGAGATTGAATCGAATGACGCCTTGACCTTTGTTTATCGTTGTGTCAATTGACCTGATGCGGAATTCTACAAATCCATTTCCTTTCACTTCATCGATATAATGTGTAGAAGGAAGACCAATGAACAAACGGGAATTCCCAATTCGGACATCCTTCGAGGCACCAAAAGTCTCAATATATTTTTCATTCTCGAAATCCTCTTTTTTCTGTTCATTGTGACAGGAGAACAAAAAAATGAAAATTGAAATGATAGAAATGAATCGCATCATGAAATTATTTTCTCAATAAATTATCCAAAGAATATTTTCCGGGGCCAACATAAAACGTGGCAAGATAAATGAGCAGGTACATCAACGCAGCTTCCCTGTCCTTGAAAGGGTCATGCGCATGCACAACGAAAATGATGACGATGAAACTGAAGATGAGCGGCAGCAAGGCGATTCTTGTGAATAATCCGGCGACAACAAAAATCGTACAGAAAAATTCCGCAAAAACGGTCAATGCAAGTGAAACTGTGTTGCCTACATGAAGCGGATCCTCAAAATTGGCTGACATTTCACTGAAGTTGGATAATTTTTTCCATCCGTGCACAAGCATCAGCGCGCAGGCGACACGGAGAAAAAAACTTCCGATGTTGATGGCGTCCTCATTGGGAATGTTTATTTTTTTCATCAAGGGAAGTTGAACAGTTTGATATTTGAATATTTGAATTCATGCAAGTTGATCCATAACGCCGTTTGTTTCCTTTACATTTTCAAACATGGTCAAAACTTTTTGCAATACACGATCCACCACACTGTCAGGACAACTTGCACCGCTTGTTAAAATGATTCTTGTCGGATTTTTTTTCGGCAACCAGTTTTCCGTTTCTTTCACATCATGTGCATGCAAGTCAAAATGCCTGATTTGTGAGGGCGAAATTATTTCGGAATCGTCCTTGATGAAATAGGTCTGGAATTTCCGTTCGCACAATTCAACAAGATGGGAAGTGTTCGAACTGTTATACCCGCCAACCACAATGGCCAGATCCGCATCCTGTTTGAGCAAACCATAAGTTGCATCCTGATTTTCATTCGTTGCATAACACAAGGTGTCGCGCGTATCTGCGAAATGATTCTTGATTTCCGATTCCTCATATTTCTGAATCATGATCTGCTTGAGATAATCGGCGATGGATTGTGTATCGGAAGCGAGCATGGTGGTCTGGTTGATGACACCAACCCGCAGCAAATTTTTTTCGGGATCAAAATTTTCAGACGTTCGTCCGGCAAAAATCCTGTCAAAATCCATCCTGGAAATATTCCCTTCGATAAAATCGCCAAGCAACATTGCTTCCTCTAGATTCTGGACAATGATAACCGGTCCGAATTGTTTGCTGTGCGAAAATGTTGCACGTGTCTCTTCATGATTTGATTTTCCGTGAATGACAATCGTATAATTGCGCTCACCGAGTTGCCCGGATTTATTCCACACGCGTTCCACAAACGGGCAGGTTGTATTGTATCTGGTGGGTTCGATTCCGAGACTATTCAATTTGTTTTCAATCTCAATTGTTGTTCCGAAAGCGGGAATGATGACGATATCTTCGTGATTCAATTCTTCCCAGGGAATGATTTGTTTTCCGGAAGTGTCCATGAGAAATCTCACACCGCGTGAAATCAAGTCGTTGTTCACTTCGGGATTGTGAATCATTTGGCTGAGCAGGAAAATCCTTTTTCCCGGATTCTCATCAATTGCACGAAAGGAAATTTCAATTGCATTTTCAACCCCGTAACAAAATCCAAAATGCCGCGCTATAAAAAAAACAACCGGACCGAAATCCAAAACCGTAGGGGAGAAATCCTGTTTTTTCGGATCCTGCAATTTCCGAATGGCTTTCAATCGAGAAATGATCGGGCTACGGTAGAATTCCGGTATGTTGAAGGATTTCATGGCAGGACAAAGGTAATTAAGGTAATCGGTGTAATTGAGATTTTAGAAATTTCCCTTGCGCCCAATTACTTCAATCACCTTTTTATATTCGCCTTGTCGAGTGCCGCTTGGTAAAGCCTTGCGTTTCTCAAATGCTCATCATAATTGTCGGTGAATTTATGATGGCCGGTTCCATATTCCGCACACATGTAGATGTAATTGTTTTTCTGGTAATTGAGAACTGCATCGATGCTTGCGGTTTCCGGCATGCGAATGGGACCCGGAGGAAGTCCGGTGTGCAAATACGTATTGTATGGCGAATCGATTTTCAGATCGTCATTGCTCAAGCGTTGAATCGAAAAATCTCCCAACGCATAAATGACTGTCGGATCGGATTGCAATGCAATTCCCTTTTTTATCCTGTTGATGTATAATCCTGCAATGATCGGTCGCTCATCGACATATCGGCTTTGTTCCGATTCAACAATGGAAGCGAGAATGATGATTTCCGATTGGCTCATTCCAAGTGCAGCCGCTTTTGACTTGCGGTCGGCTGTCCAGAATTTTTTATACTCCGATGCCATGCGATCGAAAAATTGATCTTCACTTGTGTTCCAGAATAATTTGTAAGTATTGGGAATGAACAATGTCATGATGGTTTCGGAATTCATCCCGTATTTTCCTAGAAATCCATTGTCATTCAACAATAAAAGAAACTGCGCGGAATCCGCTTCCAATTTTCCGCCGACACGACTGGCAAGTTGTTCTTTCGTCCGGATATTGTTGAACGTGAAATCGACAGGTTCCTGCAATCCTGCACGCAACATATTCACCAAATCGCGATTGTCCATTCCGTCTTTCAGGTGATAACGTCCGGGTTTTGGGACAGTGAATTTTTTAAGATTGGCTGTCGTGACAAAGGAGGAACTGTCGTCGATTATTTTTTCATCTTTCAATTGTTTCACCAATTCCGGCATGGTTGTGCCCGTGTGGATGAAAAGATAATCCGACTTGAGATTTGCGAGATGGACATTCGGCTTGAAATAAATATTCCAGAACCAAAAAGAACCCGCTCCTCCGAGAAGAAGCAAAACAATTAGAATGATGGAGATGATTTTTTTCACTGAAACTTATTTTTGGAAATTCATTTCACTTGCTGTAGTTGTGCTTTCACCTGCAATGCCTGCGCATTTTGCGGATCACGTTTCAAAATCCGTTCCACATATTTCAACGCTTCAGTGGAATTTTTCCGGTAAATGTACAAACCGGCCTTGTTCATCAGCGCCTGTGTGTCATCGGGATTCAATGCAAGCGCCTTGTCATAATACATTTCCGCCTTTTGGTCATCGCCTTCCTGCAACCACAGAAAACCAAGATTCGTCAATGCAGGAACAAAATCCGGATATTCATTGAGCACTTGCTGGTATTGTGCGCGTGCATCGAACGATTTTTTTTGTGTCGCCAATGACAATGCGTATTTGCTTCTGAAATCGGGATAATACGGCGCGAGGTCGACCGACTTTTTGTAAAATGTTTCCGCTGTCGGTGCATCGCCAAGATTGAAAAACGCTTCACCGATCCTGTAAGCGGTCCATGCATCGAAATTATCGAATGAAGGGCGAATCAATAAACTGTCGAGTGCAAATTTCCTTCCTATACGTTCAACATTGTATTTCAATCCGGTAAAATCATTTTTCAGGAAATAATAATGGACAAGATCATTGAAATTGAATCTCAACTCTGCATTGGTTTCTTCGGGTAAATATTTTTTCGCCGAATCCAAAAATTCCGGATCGTGATCGAACTTTTCAAATTGCTGCAGATAAGCGCGTGCCTTGTTCTGTGCAGAAGGATTTTTTTCATTGACGGAATACAAGCCGAGGAATTTTTTCATGCCGATCACTTGTGTTTTTGAATCCGTCGGTTTGCGGATGAAATGGTCGTGAACGGTAACGTGCGGAATATCGATGGAACCCGAACGCGGCATGTGACAGGAAACGCAATTGTTTTGTGCGGCATCCAAATGTTCCTGAGTGTCACTGCATTTATCCAGTTTGCTTTTTCCCGTTCCGTGACAGCTTTGACAGGCGGCATTGAAATGTTCATCCGCAGTTGCACGTACGGATACGTGCGGATTGTGACACGTTACGCAGGTGAATGCATCCTTGTACGGACGGAGTTTGTCACTCGGATTCGCTGTGATTTTTGCTTCTGTCACCAAAAAACACTGACTCATTTTCAAGCGCTCGGCATGCGACGCCATGATGAATTGGTCTTCCGCACCTTGGTATTTCGGCATGAAGACCGTGAGATAATCCGAAAGTTTCATGCCCGGACGGAAATCGAAAAAAGATTTTCCGGGTTGCAAAACGGCATTTCCCTGCAGATGGCAACGTTGACAAACATCAAATTGCAAATCGGGAGAAAGTTTTGCCGGATTGACGATGGTATAATCAATGTATTTGGAAGTGTCAACAATGTTTCCCGCCATTTTTTCTTCCACATGCAACGAACCCGGACCATGACAGCGCTCGCAGGAAATTCCGTTGGGGATTTCGGAGAATTTATTTTCCGATCCTTCCACAAAACCGGGAAGTGAGTTGTGGCATGTCATGCATTCCAATCCGATTTTCCTTTCGAAGCGTGAATTGTAGCCGTTCTCGAATCCAGGAGGCAAATCCCATTGGCCTTTTTGTGCGTAAAAAGTCATCGGCATTTGAAACATATAACCGTTTTCGTTGTGCATGTGCGAATTCGTATGCATGCCCGAGCCCACGATGTAATCCACTTTTTCGGTGCGTGAATAAGTGGTGTCTTTTCCTTCGAGACGGAATTCGGTCATGTACATGGCACTGTCGCGAAAATAACTGTGGTACCACATGTCGTTCGTCGGATCATGGATCACGGATTCCTTTCCGAATTTCGCAACCGATTTTTTTGGAGTGGCAAGACCGAATGATTGTCCCATTCCGGTATGGATGAATGTTTCATAAATGTCTTCGTGACATTTTCTGCACGTTTGCATTCCCACATAATGAACGGTATCCGAATGATTGAGATAGGGATCGGCTGAAACCGAATCGGATTTCAATTTTGTTTTTGCATTCTCATTTCCGCAATATGAAACGCCGAATGCAATTCCGAGAAAAAGCAAAAGGATCAATGGAATACGGATGGAATTCCGTTGGAGGATCATGCCACTAAGTTAATGTGTCGATGTGCTGATTTGCAGATTTGCGGATAAAAAAAGTGGGACAGTTGTTCGAAAATAATCAGGGGTTGCAGAATGGCTAATTGCCAATGAAACATCGAACCCTATGAGAATCCAATTGGTAATCCGTAATCATGAAAATCGGTAATTGGTCAATGTCCTTTCCGCACCAATTGCATCAACAACTCGTCCACAAAAGAATCTCCCACGCGAATCCAATCTTTTTTTATTCCGGTAATGGTGAAGTGGTGTTTCTTGAAAAGATGGATACTCTCTTCATTGTCTACCGTTACATTGCAATACAACTGATGCAAATGCAAATGCTGAAAACAATATTGGATCAGCAGATTCAACGCTTCACTTGCATAACCTTTTCCACGATCCATTTTTTCCGCCACCAGAATCCCGATTCCTGCACGTTGGTGTTGCGGATCAAAATCGAAAAGGTCGATTGCGCCCACATCCAATCCCTCCTTGGTGGTAATCATCAATCTCAATTGTTTGTTCGTGTGCAAATCGAGATGCGAGGAGGCGATGTATTGTTCAAGTACAAAACGTGAAAATGGGGATTGCGTATTGCTCGCCACCCAAATCGCCGTGTCGTTTTCCCATTTATAAAGCAAGTCCACGTCTTGGGGTTCCAAGGCACGGAGGCGTATGCGTTCGCCTAAAAGAAGTTGTACTTGAATCACGTTTTAAAGATAGGAAAAGAAGTTATGATTAATGGGTTTCTAATAAGTTAATGGGAAATTTAAAATCCGACATTGAAAGTTAATGCTTGTGTTTGGTTTTCCAAAAACAATTGATGTGGTTTATCATGATGAATGATTTTCCGTTTTCGGGAATTGTGCCGATTGCAGGGATCTCCGCAATTGATCGTTATCGTAAGTGGGCAATTCAAAATCCCCATTGACGATCATTTCATTCGGCAGGTTCAACGCAAAGGTTTTCCCAATCGCATTTGCCTTGTCCATCAAGGGCAGCAATTCAAAAATGAATCCCGCTTCATTCATCTCATTTCCCAAAACGGCAGCAGCCACATCGCGAATCGGGAACAGGCAGGAAATTTTTCCTTCCACCACACGGTCGTATTTCAAAAAACATTTTCGCGCTTCACTTTCCATTCTTTCGACATTCCAACTTTCCAATAATATCCATTCCACAAAAACCGTCGGAACATTTTTCCGTTTTACAAATCCAATCAATTTCTCCAGCGAACTTCCCATTTGCCTTCCCGAATCCGTAATGGAATAAATTTTTCCATTGACAGAAAGAAGCAGGTGAGGGGGAATGGCAGTGACATTGAAAAGGATGATGAAAGTGCCGTCGGATAAATTCACATTCCCGGCGGAAGAAATATTTGCAAGGTTGAATTTCCCCACGGCTATTTCTTTTTCATTTTAGGATTTCCCTTTGGATTTCCTTTCACGGGAACAGGTGTTTTCGTCAGACCGGAAATTGAACCCAGCTCCTTGAAAATTCCAAGAAACGTAACATGATTCAATGGGAATTCCAGAAACACATGAAGGAAGCTCAACAAAAACAAGACATCGAATCCGAGTTTGTAATCGTAATAATAAAATCCGACCGAGATCAGCCACAATGCTCCGATGATGATCAGTCTTTTTTTCGGAACCTGATGCCATTTGATGACGGATGTTTTTGAAAACCAATTGAGGTAATGATAGGTGTAGGCGAAAGCGATGAACCGCATGATGGACAATCCCAATTTGGAATTGTAAATGGCGGCAAACATCGTATCGTATTCGGCCTTTGTTGAGAATGGGAATTTATAAGTGTTCGGATCCCAAAAATTCAACGAATAAATATTTACCGCTTCAAAATATTTATAGGTTTTGTGCGCGTAGTTGGAAATGACAAATGCATCGGGTGCAATCCAGAAAATGAGAAACGGGCAGATGGCAAACAGCAGGCAGGAAATATATCCGGTTTTGCTTCTTCCCTTGAGTGCACCGTATAGCATGAACAATCCGGTGAACAGATAAACGTGGATGAGTGTGGGAAGAAAAACGGAAAAGAAAAGGACGGCACTTGCATTTTTGGTGATGGCAATGCAAAGCAGGATGACAAGAAATGCGATGAAGCGCTTGTAACTTTCCTTGAACAGCACCATGGCGAATGAAGCGCAAAATGCGAGATAAACCAAAGCCGTTGAAAACTGATCGCTTACCGAGGGAGACAAGAAATTATAGGGCTTGAAAACATACAAGACCAAAAAAAGCAATGTCCCTGCAACACCTAAAAAAATATAATCGCGTTTACCATTGGAAAAATATTTCCGTTCGTGCAGCCAGGAGATTTCGGTAAGGTAATGTGCGGGACCGAGAACGGCATAAGAAAAAAGAAAGAGTTCAAACGGAACATAAAATGCGACGATGAGCGAAAGCAACATCAACCCGATGTTCAGGTAATTTATTTTGTCGCTGTTGGAAATGCTTGCCGTTGCGCTCATAATAAAATAAAGTTCAAACTCCAGAAAAATCAGATTCCAAATTACGATTTGTTTTTTGGAACCCGGATTTTGCTTTTTTGGGAATCTTACGTTTCAATTTCCCCTTTGAAAACAAATGTTGCCGGACCTTCCAGCCACACATCCGAAAATTTATTCCCGTCGCGTTTGAAATGCACTGTCAAATTCCCTCCGCGAGTTTTCACCGAACATTTTTCGGGTGAAGACGCGATTCCTTTTATCGCTGCCGCCAGCGCACTCGCGGTTACGCCTGTTCCGCACGAGAGCGTTTCGTCTTCCACGCCGCGCTCATACGTACGCACGAAAATCCCACCGTTTTCCTGCATCACAAAATTG
>CAYMZV010000070.1:0-15997 GCA_964394965.1 uncultured Chryseobacterium sp. | reverse complement strand
GATGCATTCCAAACCCACCACGTTGTCAATACATTCCAAAGTACGAAGGTGATGTATGCGTAAAGGAAAAGATGTTTTGCACGCAAGCGGTTGTCGCCGCTGATGATTTGCTGGACATATAAAAGCGGAATGAATGCAACGAACAGGAGAGGTGCAAATCCCCAAGTCGGCCACGCAGCCGAGAGCAATGCTGCACTGAGGAAAGAAAGGAAAAATAATTTCGAACGCATTTTCGCAAAGGTAGCCACTCCCACGGAGTCCTTCAGACAGATTTGGCAGATTCCATAGTTTTTTTTATTGGAAAATGTTAAGAAACCGATAAGATTCGAAGCGGAACTTTTTCGCGTTTTAGAAACAATCATCCTGCTTTCACCTCGGCGGAGCTCGGTTCAATCAGGGCTATTTCAGAAATGGGTTCTTGGCTTGGGAAGATATTATTTCGCACAAATCCCCGTACAAAAAAAGCCACCGAGACACTCCCGAAGCATCGGGAGGCACGGAGTTTTTTAGTTCACTCTTTTTTCAAGTGTCGATGTTTTCATTTTTCCCTTCAACTAATTTGTCCGTTAGAAACAAATCCATTTCAAAAAAAATCGTCCCCGTTCCCGAAGACGATTTTCTTTTTTTTCAACCACCATCACTTTTCACCTGCCCCTTGCCACCTGTCACTTTTCATATTCACTGCATATCCGTCAAATCAATATCATCCAACGCAGCATTTACAAAATCGGCATCGTTGGTGGAATATCCCGGCGAAGCGGCATCCAATTCTTTATCGAGATCTGCATCGGAAGCCGGATTTGCATTCATGATCTGTTCATCTTCCGGATTGTATTTCATGTCTGCCGTTTCTGTTCCCTTGTTGGCCTGTATTGCAAGAATGGCAAATTGTCGGGCGCGGCGCGACTGGTGCATGGCGCGAAGGAATTCTCCCTGGAAAAAAAGTTTGCGCGCAAAACGCTGGTGTGCGATCGAGCGTGCAAGATCTCCCGTGTAATTTTTTCCTTCCCTCACTTGTTTCTGTGCAGCGAGAATGACATAAGCAGTTCGGCGGATCACACGGCGCGCATGCACTTTATCTGCGTGACGGACTGCGGCTCTCTCGCGTGGCCTTACACGTTGCGCATTTGCCGAAATTCCAATTATTGAAAAAACAGTCAGCAGGAAAAAAAGTTTTGAAGCTTTCATGGCGGGCGAATTTGTTTCTGAAAATTTGACGTCAGCTTTGGAGAAAGGTTTAATCGGAAAGAACTTGAAAAGTTTGAAGGTTGATTGAAAACTTTCCAACTGATTTTATTTTCACCTCATCAGGTACATCTTGCCGAACCCGTGCGTAATGTAAGTGTCGGCTCCACTCTCGCGATGATCGATCGCATCTCCATCCAATCTGGTGATGACACGGTATAAATAAACGCCATTTGCCAATTGATCGCCATACATATCCCTTCCGTCCCAGGCGTAAGAAGTTACATTTCTTCCAATGTGAATGTCGCCGAGTTCATCCCTGTTTATTTCACGCACCACTTTTCCGGTGACGGTCATGATTTGAATGGTGAAAAGTTGCGGTACCTGATCTCCCGTGAGCGTAAAAACAAATTGCGTGGATGTTGTGAATGGATTCGGATAATTCAGGACGTCTGTTACTGACGGATGATTGATGACTTCAAAAGTGATGCGATAATCCGCCAAGCCGGATTGATTGTTCGAACGGTCTTTCGCTTGCACGATCAATTGGTAAATCCCATCCTGCACACAATTCGGATTGAATAGAATCCGGCAACTGTTGTGCGGAAGTACTGCGGGTGTGAATGTGATGTTCGTTCCCCACGGAACCAATTGTGCAACCGACTGCGATGGTGTCTGGAGGAAAATCTTGAAATCGCTCGTGTCATTCAATGCGAGAAATTGGTTTTCATCCTTGAGCGTGATGAGGATATCCGGTTTTCCACTTACAATATCCTTGTCCATAATGTGAATGCCGTCGAATGTCACATCAAGCAATGGATTTGTCCGGTCGGTTCCCACATTGAAAGGGATCATCATCACGTTGTTGAAATGCTGCTGTTCCAATTGCGAATTCGGATCGCCGGTTGGATTCACTTCCATCCACAATTCATCTGCACCCGGATAACCGGTTGTGTTCACCGAAACTGTATCGCGGAACCAAGTGTATCCGGTGAAGGGCAATGGATGAGCCAATATTTTTTGCGGCAAATTGTGTTTTACGCGATTGTGATCCACCAACCAATAATTGATCAGCAGACTGTCGCTGAATTGCCATGGCGTAACATTCTGGATTCCCACAATCATTTTTGCCTGATCGCCTTCCTGCAAAGTGTCCGCATGAAAACTGTAAGCGAGTTGCGGATTGATGGCAGCATCCGGATAAGGTGTGTACAACACGTGCCAACGGTCAATCTGCGGAGGCGTGTGATTGGTGTCGTCGCGCATGCGGCAACGCAACTGCAAATAGGGATATAAATTTGCGTGAACATAATTTCCAAGATCCAAAACGTTGATGGAATCTTTCGGGAATGTGGTGATGTAAACTTTCGCACCGCTCACTGAAATTCCATACACTTCCACATAAGCGGAATCATAATTGACGGATGTTTCTTCCGGATGTTCTTTCCATTTGAAAGCGCCCCAGGAAACCGCAGGACCGATGACGGGTGATTCCACAAAACCGGAATTCCAATTTGTTTGGTACGAATCCGTAAGCGTAACAATCGAGGCCTGGTTTGTTGCAACGGCTTCATGTGCACTTCCGGGCGCAGCACCTTTTGTTCCCCAAATGATAAATGAAGAGGAGTCCGCAACATTTCCGGAACTCACTTGGGCGCTACCGATTGAATCGAGTGCGGAACGCAAATATTGCGAATAGGTTTGGGCCGAATGGTAATATTGGCTGTACATCAAAACGCGATAACCATCTGGAACAATCGTGTCAATTAAACGCGCGATTTTTTCCTGCTGCAAAGAATCGCCATCGGGAAAATCGAATGCATTCAGGGTTTGTCCGGGAACACAATCGAAATTCCCGTTGGGCATCAACCCGCCAACAGGATCATTGAAACTCCACGGGATTCCGGTAATGGGATCAATCACGGCGACCGATACACCGTATCCGCATCCGCAGGAAAATACACAGGAGAAAATATGTTCCGTTGTTCCATTTAATTTATACCACACCTCATTCCACGGAAGCGCCACGTTGTAAATTCCATTCTTCACACTGAGCGATTTGAAATCATTCGCGAAATCAAAACGCCTTGATGGTCGATTCAGTTTTGTGTATTGGTAATTGTCGTTCGTGAATTGGAAAATATGATCCTGTCCCCAACCGATTTCTCCGGTGATGTATTGGAATGAACTTTGGCGCCACAGGAAAACATTTGCCGGTGTCAATGAATCCGGACTCACTCTCCAGAAATAAACCATGCTGTCGGTTGTCAATAATGTGGGTTTCCACGACACAACTCCACCCGGAGAATTGATGGTGTACGATTGCTTGAATGGACTGTTGAATAAATCCGTGGTGTCAATTTCAAAACGATAGATTTTCGCAGGTTCGGTTGGATTTACGGTACATGCCCGCAGTGTTGTCGTGTCGGTTGGAATGACGGCAAAGTCATACGGATAAACAGGAATGATTGCACTTCCATTGATGATCAAGTCAACATCAGGTTGTGTGGAATTGTTGTCTTCACGCATTTCATGTATCGCTCCGAAATAATCAACGGTGATTTTTATCTTGTTCAACCCGATTCCCCTTTGCAGATCAACGGGAATTGTGAATTTCAATGTGTCCTTGAAAATCGGGACGGGAACCCTTTCGTAAAGCGTATCCGTATTCCCATTCGGAAAAGTTCGTTGGAATTGAACAACAAAAGTGTCGCGGACTGCTTTCCCCAGATTTGTCACTTTCGCATACACATAAACACTGTCTGGATTTGTATGCTGATCAAACCAAACATCCGCATTTGTAATTTGATAATCGGGCAACGGAAATGAATTGATGACAACGGCAGGATCACCTTGCAACGTCATTTCAAAACAGGCGGCTTTCAAGAATAAATCCTGTTGATTGCTGTTTTCTGCATGAACGATCGCCCACTTCATTGCTTCACCCACTCCCTTGCGATAACGTGTTTGTCCGATTGCAGTGTAAATTCCGGAAGTGTAAATGTCGAGATAAGGCGGAACGCCGACATCAACGGATGCGAGATAACCGATTGTTCCTTTTTGGTCAATCAGTGTAAAAGCTTCACTCGAACTGATTCCCAAAGAATGAATGTCGCCGGCATAACAGGAATTCGCAATGAGAAAAGGATAACGGTCCACATTATTGTAATTCGCAGGATCATCAATGCTCTGGTCGAATCCTGTTCCCGAAGCGTGTCCGAAAAAAGTCATGATGGAAACTCCCGCTTCGATTCGTTGGCGCAATGAATCGGATTGATTGATTTGAATCGGCGCAGAAGAAGTTTTGAAATAGGATTGAACTGTTCCGCCAAACGATGTATCCTGAATGATTTGCTTGAACCCGTTCAGGTAAGTCGCGTATTGGGATTGTTCAGCGGCTGAAGTTCCTCCACCGAAATGCAAAACATATTTCATCCATTCCGCCGGTGTCTGGCTTTCGTAAGCGATTACCTTGTCAAGATACCATCTTGCCTCTGCCGAATCCTGCGCTGCAATTCTTCCTGTGGGAACAGCAGGTTCCCAAAGTGTTCCGTTCAATCCTGCAGTGAATGAATTGTCGCAGGTTGGATAACCGAATGTCGGTACGAGGTTCTGCGAATAATATCCGTAACGCGCATAAATTCCGGTGAGTCCTTTTCCAAGCAACAGCAAATGTCCGGGAGGTGAAGTGTACGTGTGAATCATGAAATCCGCAAAGTGACGGATCGACAACGGATCCTGTCCGATTCCCCACGCAAACTGGTCATAAAGTTCCGCCACATTCGCCACCACCACATTTCGGTTTCCACCTTGGGGAGATTGACGGTACGCTTTGTAATCAAGTGCCACATTCATCAGCGAAGAATGCGTTACAATTATGAAAACAGAATCGGCCGACTGCAATGAAAAATCGGTGAATGTTCCGGTTCCATTTACTGGAATAAAAGAGGAAACCGGAATGGCATTTGATTCCGCAATTACAGCAAACGGTTTTTCATTTCCATTTCCATTGGCAACGAGCGCACTCCATGTTCCGGAATTATTCACCGCATCAATCCGTTGGTGATTGAAAAAATCGTACACACGCACAGGACCCGATCCGCCGACATTTATGAGTTGCACCAACGATTTCGATGCATTGATGTTATCGGGAAGAAAACCGTTGAAGCGCACGCGCCCTTCCATGTCGAACGTATGCGGATAAGTGAGCGTGATGTATGCGATATCCGTTGTTCCATAATTTGCCGAAGCGTTTGAATTGATACTGGAAACCGTAAATACGGTATTGCCCGCAGTGAGTGCCGAAGGCTGGACAACGAAAGAATAATTCTGAACACCGTAACCGTCAAAAATGGAATCGTGTGTAATGTTGAGAAATTGGATTTGAGTATGATTGTCGGGCGCAACCAACCAGTCATCGGATTGTGTGCCGATTTTCATATTTATTTTCGCCTGTAAAAAAGGGTCGGCTGTATAAGCGTTTCGTGTACTGATCAATGCCGTGCGTGACTGACCGAAACTGATGGCATTGTCATAAATCCCTTCCGACGGAATGAAAGAAGGATCGGATATTCCCAATGAGTTTTCCACTCCGGGTCGGAATTCACTGTTGTAAAAGAAATCCTCTTCGTCCGTAAAATAGTGCGAAGGGGAATATGAACTGAATGCCGTATCATTCGGATTGGTAAGGCGGCGATTGGTTGTGGAAGAATTCCAAGTCAGGAAATAAATCGCGGTGTCATTGTATAAACTGATGAACGGGTTCAATTGATTGGCAGCGCCACCGTACAATTCGGCATCCTGGCTTCCATCATTTCCCTTGCCATAGAATTCGAGGTAATCGGTGGCATTGAAAACGCCGTCACTTTCTCCCTGTACCCAAATGTATTCTTCCTGTCCGTTGTGAAACAATTGGAAATTCCGTGCATCAACCGAACCCAGTGAAGCGCCGACGGAATTCAGCGCATTGGAAATGCTGGTGGAATCAATGCGGTATAATCCCGTCTGGACAATTTTTATTTTCAGGTATTTCTGGGAATAATTAATCCACTCGTTGCCGAAAGTTTGCGCCGTGGCAATTCCGGAAATGAAAAAAGAAACAATACAGAAAAAGTAAAGTCGCTTCATGCAGCAGTGGGCCGATTTTATTTTTGCTGAATAAAGACAGAGGGAGAGCTGTTCTTACTCAGTGGGATTTTTTGTTGATGTCGAACTTCAATGAAAAGATATTCGAATAAAGTGCGACTGACTGATCACCGATGTCTGTTAAGGCATAATCGATGGTCAATGATTTTATCCTGATTCCGATTCCAAGATTCGGCTGGAATGTGGTTTGTTCGACTCCGAAAACATCTTTTGCCTTTTGAATGTTCCCGATTCCACCGCGAAGGAAAATCATGTTCTTGAATCCCGCCTCAAAACCAACCATGGGTTCCATGCTCCACAACTTGGTGCTTACAATTACATTCCTTCTTCCATCGAATGTATTGACCATATCCATTTCTCCGGCAAGTGTGAATTTCTGTTTTTTGTCCAACGCTATTTTCCTTGACGCTCCCAGAATCAATCTTGGCAAAGTCAATTCAAGTGAGTTCGAAGGAATCTCATTTCCCGTTGCGAGAAAAACATCTTTCATGTCCTGCGGCAAATTGAAACTCCATGCGTTGAAAGTGGAAGTCACGTCACGCACCACAGCTCCGAATTTCCAATTGCTCACTGCATACTGTGCACCCGCATCAATGCCGAATCCCCATGCGCCTGCGAAGTCACCCACTTTTCTGCGGATGATTTTTGCATTGGCACCATAGTTCAAACCCTTGATCGGGCTTTTTCTTGCATAGGAAAAAAGGAAAGCATAATCCTGTGCGGAAAAAGTGGTGATGCGGTTGTAATCGATATTGCCACCTGCATCGATCAGCTGCGTTGTATTTGGAATGTCATCAACGGCAAAGCGAATCATGCTGAAACCGAATGAACTCAAACTGTCGATTCTTCCCGCTACAGCCGCATAATCATATTTTGCAATCGATGCGAAATATTCCGCGTGCATCAATCCGACCTGTGCATTGCTTTGGATGCCGAGAATGCCTACAGGATTCCAATAACCCGAAGTGACATCATCCACGCCGGCAACATTTGCATTCGCCATTGCAAGCCCACGTGCGCCGACACCAATGGCCAAAAATTCATTGCTGTATTTCGGAGCAGACGATTGACCGAAAACATGCTGAATGGGAAAAGCCGAGGATAGGGCAACAAAAAAGGTGAGTATTCGCTTCATATTCAATTGCATAAAGTTAAGTCAATATTGCGATGTCTCCAAAACGCCTTATTGCCCGATATATTGCATGAGTTGTAACGAAAAGTCGCGTGAAAATAACTTGGCGCCTCCAATGGTCATGTGAACCGGATCGGTATAAAAATCCTTTTGAAAACGCATCCTGTTTTGGGACATATTAATAAAAGGTAAATTCTGTTTTGCGGCATATTGCCCGAACTCGGCAATCAATGGCTGATAATTCAAAACATGTTCTTCCCACCGATGATAAATGGGTGCGAGAACGAAAATGAGTTTGCTTCCCTTTTCATTGCAAATATCCTGGATGCGCTGGAGATCTTCCCAGACAAATGGTTTTGGAATGGAGGAATAATAATCCATTTTCATGCTATCCAGATCATCCTCATCCGGATTCCGTATTGAAGGCGCAAAACCATTGATATAATCTGCATCGTATTTTCCAGGCTTGTCAAACCATCCCCGAAGTGAAACATTCAGGTAACGCGCATTGAAAAAGGGCATGCTGTAAAAAGGCAAGTATCTGAAATAGGGAAACCGTTTGTCGCGTTCACACAATCCTTCATACAAAACTGGATTGTCGAGGTAAGCGAAATATCTCGGGAAATGATAAACCGTATCGGGATTGTTGTTGAAATTGTGCAAGTCAAGATTGAGAACAACATATTTCGGCGGTTGGCTGTGCACGAGATAGGCTTCGAGTTCAGTTACAAAAAGCGGCAGTGTTGCGCCCGTTATTCCGATATTGAAAGAATGCAGTCCGGTTGTGGAATCGATGATCGGCGTATAAAATTCCCCTTCGGCACGCGATGAGCCGACGACAAGAATGTCGAAATGATTTGAATCCTCGAAGGCTTCGCGGACTTTCGCAAATTCACCTTTCTTGTTTTTGAGGATGCCCATATACTCCAATTCGCGGATTGCATAAAGCAACGCGAGGCAAATGGTTGTATAGAGTAGAATTTTTTTCACTGAAGTTTTTTGTTTCCGGTTTGTTTTTTAAAAATGGAAATAGACAAATTCGTTTGAAGTGAAATTCCCGATGGTGAACAGCAGAATGAAAAGGAAAACATAAAAAACGGGACGCATCCATTTGTCATAAATGGAAATCCTGTTCAACCATGCATGCTCTTCGTTGAGTTCTTTCACGAAAATGAAAATGATTCCAAGAAGCGCCAGCACCAATGGAAATAAATCTTTCAGGGTCGACAATTCCTGAACTGTTGTTCCGATGCTCCAATTGAAACTGAAAATCCTGCTGTAGAAAATCTGCAGGTCATGAAATGAATTTGCACGGAATGCAATCAGCGAAACGGTATGGAACAGGATAAAATAAATCCATCCGAGCATTCCCGCGATTCCCGTCATCGCTTCACTGCCATCCCTTCCACTTTTTTTCCTGACGTGAATCTCGATCAGGTAAACGATTCCGTGCATGGCTCCCCAAATGACAAAAGTCCATTTCGCACCGTGCCACAATCCGCTGATCAAAAATGTGAGGAATATGTTCAGCAAGAATCTTTTGTATGAACCACGGTTTCCTCCCAATGAAACGTAGAGATAATCGCGGAACCAAGTGGTCATGCTGATGTGATTGCGTCTCCAGAAATCGTGCAATGATTTTGACAGCAACGGTCTGCGGTAATTCAAACTCAACTCATATCCGAAAAATTTTGCAACACCCATCGCAATATCCGTGTAACCGGAAAAATCGCAATAGACTTGCACCACAAAAAAGAATCCGGCAACGAGCAAGGTGAGTCCATTGAAATTCTGCGGATGGTCGAACAACGGAGTTACAAAATCGGACAGTCGGTCGGCGATGACTATCTTTTTGAAAAATCCCCAGACGGCAAGGCGCGTCCCGACAATGAGATTTTCGGTGAGCAGGAATTTGCGTTCATGAAACTGTACGCCGAGTTGGCTGAAACGTGCAATGGGACCGGCGACGAGTTGTGGAAAGAAAGAAACGAAAAGTGCGAATGTTCCGAGATTTTTTTCCGCATCGAATTTTCCACGGTACACATCAATCACATAACCCATGGAATGAAAAGTGTAAAACGAAAGTCCGATGGGAATGACGAATGCCTCGATGTAATGCGGCGATGTTCCGGAAAAAAATGAGCCGGTGAATGAAAATGTATTGTAGAGAAAAGCGAAATACTTGAAACCGGCGAGGCATCCGAGATTCGAGAGTAGACTCACAAGCAGCCAACCTTTTCCGGGCCTTGATCTTTTTATTTCGGATTTAGAATCGAATTTGAGACGGAGACTTGATATCTTGAATTTTGATTTTTCGATTTGCAAAGCGACAAACCAATCGATGCATGTTGTTCCCGCGAGAAGGATTCCGAACCACGGATTCCAACTCATGTAGAAATAATAACTCGCGAACAGCAATAATGGTTTTCGGAAACGTTCAGGCAAAATCCAGTGGAGGGCAAAAACCACCGGCAGGAAAATCATGAAATGGAGGGAATTGAAAAGCATCTCTTGTGATGTAAATCTACTAAATTGATGTTGTCGGTTTTCAGTTGTAACGTTTGTTGAGACTGGCAAGCGACAATTTTTTCCTTTACGGCAACCGATAACTGACAACTGACAACTATCTTAGCCGTGATGAAACTTTTCACGATTCCGAATTTATTTACGCTTGGGAATTTACTGTGCGGTTGTCTGGCCATTGTTTTTGCGTTTGACAATGACCTGGTTTGGAGCGCTTATTTGGTTGGGATCGCGTGTGTATTTGATTTTCTCGATGGATTTCTTGCGCGACTGTTGAAGCAACATTCTGAAATCGGAAAGCAGTTGGATTCATTGGCGGATATGGTGACGTTTGGTGTGGTGCCGGGAATTGTGATGTTCATGATGTTGCGATTTGCATTCATGATGCATGACAATAGTCAAACCGGTTTTTTTGATTCAAGGCATGGCTTTGCTTATTATCCTTTTGCATTCATCGCATTCCTGATTCCGATTTTTTCCGCATTGCGATTGGCAAAATTCAATGTGGACACCCGACAAAGCGATTCATTCATCGGTGTTCCTACGCCGGCAAATTCCATTTTGATTTGTTCGTTGCCTCTAATCATGAAGTATTACGAGGAAGCGAACATACCGGAAATTCGGGTGAAGATGATTGGATTCATTGACATTGGAGAACCCGTTCTTGCGATTTTGCAAAATCCATGGTTTTTGGTTTCGGTTACAATCATGATGTCCATACTTCTTATTGTTGAACTTCCGCTCTTCGCCTTAAAATTCAAATCGTTCGGATGGAAGGGAAATGAAACCAGATATGTTTTTCTTGCGTTGTGTGTTGTGCTTCTTGCGACTTTAAAATTTATTGGAATTCCGTTGATCATTGTGTTGTATGTCTTGATGTCGGTGGTGAATAATGCCATGACAAGAAAAGTGACAGGTGACAGGTGACAAGTGTTTTTGTTGTGACGTTGGTGATTTTTTTTGCATGCGGATCAGAGTGATTTCACAGATAAAAGGATTCTTGGATGTGAAGTGTTTCTGGAATAGCCGTGCCCCGAAGGATTGGGACGGATAGCGGGATAAGTGTTGATAAAACGAGAATTACTCTCCGCTCCTAATCATTAAATTTGCATCGAACAATCTCCAATTTTCGAATCGTCAAATTTTCAAATAAGAAACCATGAAATTCAAAGCAGAAATAGATGTGATGCCGTTGAAGGCGTTGCTTGATCCACAGGGAAAAGCGGTAACCGGAAGCATGAAAAATCTCGGGTTGGCTGAAATCCAGAACGTGCGGATCGGAAAACACATTACACTTGAAATCGAGGCGGCATCGAAAGAAGCGGCAAGCGGAAAAGTGGATGAAGCCTGCAAAAAACTATTGGCGAACCAGATCATGGAATTTTATGAGTTTACGGTTGAGGAAGTGAAAGCATAATTTTCGGTTTTCGGCAACAGGTCAAAAGAGTCTCTTGGGAATTTTCCTTGGGACTTTTCTTTTTTTGGGAAAACTTCCTGATAGCCGACAATTTTTTTTCTCCCGACAACCGACAACTGACAACTGACACCTACCTTCGTGCCCATGAAATTTTACCGTTACCCATTGGCAATTGTTTCCTACTCGCTCATCGGGATTTTCCTTTTGGTTTTGGCGTGGCACCGTTTGGGAAATAAGGAGATGGAAATGTATTGGTATTATTTTCCGGGCGGTGCGGCATTTTACCTGTTGGTTTCTTTTGTGCTGTCGAAAATGAATTTGCAATGGGAATGGGATGTGGCGGTGCAGGTTGCCTTTGTGCTTGCGCCCGTGCTGTGGTATGTGAACATAAAGGATGCGTACAAAAGACCGGTTTATGTTTTTGTGGTGAATTCGGGTTACAAGGGAAAACTGGATGTGAATTTCAATCTGGAAAAAGACGCCCCCACGAATGCGCACAGCAATGCGGATACATTGTATTTCAATTTTGATGAAGACGGACAGATTCTATTGAACGAAGATGTTGCCTATATAAAAGAGGCGATGCGCAAGCATTTGTTTTTCCTTCATCCCGACGCATCGAAAACACTGATCCCGATTGCAGACAAAAAATCACTTCCGTTGGATACTACAAAAGAGGTTTTGGTGGAAGATTCGGTGGAGTTGGAGAAGGGTAGAATGAAAGTGATGCACTACCGTTTGGACTTTCCACAACATTTGAAATAATGATGAATGATGAATGATGAATGATGAATGATGAATGATGAATGATGGATGGGGGAATGGCTTATTCATTGCGGATTCAATTCGAAAGAATTTGTGTTGGGGTGATTGGATTAAGCTCATCGGTTTTGCTGTCCAAGAAAAATGCCGAACAGGTTTCCATTCAGCATTCATCATTTATGATTCATCATTCGCAAAGCGCTAATCTTGCGGCGGATCGGGTGCGGAGGAGTAACCCACTTTTTTCGGTTTCAATGTTTTCGGAAAAATAACATTGATCAGGTCATCATCTGGAGTGAGGAGCGTTGCGGAAATTCCATTGGTGATGGTCATGGGAACTTCGTATTTCAACTTCGGTTTGTATTCTTCGTAGGTTCCATCGGCGAGCTGGCGTTGCATGGAAATTATTTTTCCGTCTTTCACTTCCACTTTCCCATTGTAGCATTGTGCAGCGGGTCCGGAACGGACAGAAATGATTACGTTATCGTACACACCGTCTTTCACATCATCGGCACCACGCTCTTCGAATTTTTGCTCCCAACGTGTATAGCAGTTTGAAGCTTGTGGTTGGGCGTCTGTTGTTGCAGTTGTAGTTGTCGTAGTTGTTTGTGCGTAAGAACTTGCGCATAACAGGAGCGCAGCAAAACCGAGGTAAAATTTGTTCATGAATGGAGTGTGTTTACGGTGTGGGAATAAAGATAGCAAAATCTGTACCAAGGGAAAATCCAATGGGGAAATTCTAAGATTTGCGGGTGGAGTTTCAAGATTGTTGGGTGTGCCGTCGGTTCAGCCGAGGTCAGGCTATCCTTCACCCAAAAAAGCAAATTGTGACGGTATAAACTGTCGGAAGTTTGCACGTGCGCGAATTACAAAGGGGAAAAATGAAATCCAAATTTATTTTTCGGAACAAAAATTTGGCACTTCCGGAAAATTACATTCCTTTGCGCCCCGATTATATTTTTCACGTTAGGTAAATATTGAAGTTTTATTTTTTGCAATAGGGTTTAATCATAAAAGAAAAGGAGTCTTCCATGTCATTTGTAAAAGCATTCGGTTGTGCCGTCTATGGAATCAATGCCACAACGGTAACGGTAGAGGTGAATATCGATACCGGAATAAATTTTCACATTGTCGGATTGCCCGATAGCGCTGTCAAGGAAAGTCAGCAACGCATTGATGCCGCACTGAAAAACAATGGCTTCAAGATTCCGGGAAAAAAAATCACCATCAATCTCGCACCCGCCGATATCCGAAAGGAAGGTTCGTCGTACGATTTGCCCATTGCCGTTGGGATTCTTTGTGCGTCCGAACAATTGAAAAGCGAATTGGTTTCCGATTACATCATCATGGGCGAACTCGCACTCGACGGAATTTTGCGTCCGGTGAGAGGGGCATTGCCAATGGCCATTCATGCAAAAGATTCCGGTTTCAAGGGAGTGATTCTTCCCGCCGAAAATGCGAAAGAGGCGGCAGTGGTGGAAGGAATTGAAGTGTTCGGAATGAACCACATCAGCGAAGTGATTGATTTTTTCGAAGGCGATTCTGAAATTTCCCCAATGAAAATTGACCTCGAGGCGGAGTTTTCAAAATCCTTGAATCCTGTTGATGCCGATTTTTCGGATGTGAAAGGACAGGAGAATATCAAACGCGCTTTGGAAATTGCAGCATCGGGTGGACACAATATCCTCATGGTCGGTCCTCCCGGAGCAGGAAAAACAATGTTGGCAAAACGCCTGTCTGGAATTCTTCCACCGATGACTTTGCGTGAGGCGTTGGAAACCACAAAAATCCATTCTGTCGCTGGCAAAACAAGAAATGCGGGATTGATTACCACACGGCCTTTCCGTGCGCCGCACCATACCATCAGCGATGTCGCGCTCGTGGGCGGAGGCAGTCATCCGCAGCCCGGCGAAATTTCACTTGCCCACAATGGTGTTTTGTTTTTGGATGAATTGCCGGAATACAAACGCAGCGTGCTTGAAGTCATGCGTCAGCCATTGGAAGATCGCATTGTAACCATTTCACGAGCGAAATTTACTGTTGCGTATCCCGCAGGATTCATGCTTGTCACTTCCATGAATCCATGCCCTTGCGGTTATTACAATCATCCGGAAAAGGAATGTGTGTGTCCGCCGGGTGGTGTTCAGAAATACCTGAATCGTTTGTCGGGACCGTTGCTCGATCGGATTGACATTCACATTGAAGTGACACCGGTTGGTTTCAGCGAACTCACCGATCGGCGTCCTGCGGAGTCGAGTGCGAGTGTTCGTGATCGTGTGGTGAAAGCGCGGTTGATCCAGTTGAAACGTTTCGAGGGAATGGACGGCATTTATTCGAATGCGCAAATGAATGCAAGCCTGCTTCGCGATGTGTGTCGCATCAACGAAGCGTGTCAGCAACTTTTGAAAACGGCAATGGAAAGATTGGGATTGTCGGCGCGTGCCTACGACAGGATTTTAAAAGTGTCACGCACAATTGCGGATTTGGAAAATGCAAAAGACATTGAAACGCAACATTTGGCGGAAGCGATTCAGTACAGGAGTTTGGATCGGGAGAATTGGGCCGGATGAAAAAATTGTCGATTTGATGAATGCCGATTGCCGATTGAAAAGAAAGATTTAATGATTATGGTTTATGACTGCTGAAGAATTAAAGAAGCGCACAAAATTATTTGCAATCAATGTCATTCATTTTACGAGGTTGCTTCCACAGAATGATGAAGGTTTCGTCATTAAAAAACAAATGATCAGATCGGCCACGTCAGTGGCAGCCAATTATAGGGCTGTTTGCCGTGCCCGTTCAAGTGCGGAATTCATTTCTAAAATTGGAATTGTCGAGGAAGAATCGGATGAAACAGGATTTTGGTTGGAATTAATTGTTGAAGGCGGGATTCTCAATTCGGATGTTGTTGCCGATTTATTGGATGAATCAAATCAACTCACAGCAATATTTGCAGCAAGCAGAAAAACCGCCAAGCAGAAAAACGGTAAATACTAAATATCCAATCGACAATCGGCATTCAACAAGTCGACAATTCTTTTAGGGCTATATTTGTTTTTCAACTTTCACAGATGACTTCCACGCCCCACCAGGAATCTTTTCCGCAAGACCAGAAAAGATTGTTCCGACACGAAAAAATTTATCGTGACAATCTTAAAAAGAACACGATAAATTTCTTGATAGTTGTTGCTGTTTTATTGGCAATAATCTTCCTTCTCATTCACCAGACAAAAAAATTGGGAATGCCGTCCGTGTTGTATGCGGGTACCGGCCTTCTGACTTTCATAGCATTGTTGTTTTCCCTCTCACAATCGAAAATACTTTTGCTCAAGGTTGTTGTTGCAAGTGGACTCCTGATGGGAATGATTTATTGGACTACAGGAAAATACCTTTATTCGAAAATCTGGATTGACAATTTTACGACGCGGCAAGTGATTGTCAAATCGGATGGAAATGAAATCACGGAGACGGGAAAATATTCCCACCTGAATACCTATCTGCGTCCGGGAAAGCATGTGTTGGAAGTGGATGATAAAAACAGCGGTGAAAAACTCGATACGGTTTCCATTGACATTGAAGCGGGTGAATGGTATCTGTTCAATGCCATGGACAGTGCAAAATATTATTCGGGTGAAGTGAATTATTCCGAACAGACACCATTGGAAATGTTGAACGGAACGAATTATGTGGCTCCCGGAGAAGAATTGATTTCGGAACATTGTTTCAAGCTGACGCAATATTATATTCTTGAGAAACCGCCTGAAATGATTTCGATCAAGACAGATGCCATTTCATTCGGCAAAGAGGAAAGGACAATCTATTACTTGCGGCAT
>CAYMZV010000069.1:0-16020 GCA_964394965.1 uncultured Chryseobacterium sp. | reverse complement strand
CAAAGGCTGTGTGGAAACAATCGCAACTTCATCAAGGACTTTTGATGCTGCAAGAATAATATCGGGAAGGATTTTCTTCTCCCCATCGGCAACCTGAAAAGTATCAATCCATTTTTTCTCGTAACCGGTCAGTGAAACATTCACCAGATAATTTCCGGCGGCAATTCCCTCGAATGAAAAATTGCCGTCTTCGGTTGTCAATGCTCCGGTTACAAGTGTGGAATCTTCCCCCTTCAACAAAGTGACAACTGCAAATTGGATTGCCTTTTTTTCTTCATCGGCAACATGTCCGGAAACGGATGTTGGATTTCCAAACGCGGCAAATGCAACATTGCAAATGGGAATCAGAAGTGAAAGGAGAAATAGGCGCATCGGATTTTTTGATTGAAATTCCCTGATGCAAAAATTGGAAACTTGTTCCTCACAATTCGGATCTTTTACACAAACGGTAGGGAAATGATTTATTCCGCAGCAATTGACAGGACGACAAGAAAATCAAAACCGTTGATGAAATGCCAATGATAGCCGAACGGTTTTTTCAACTGATGAACGGGAGTCCCGATGCGTCCCGCCAAGGAAAAAATCACTTCAAGATGCAAATTCCAATTTGACAGGATTACTCAGCCTATTTTCCTGTACGGTCTTTCAATTCGTCGGCACCTGACTTGTCTTTTGCCTTTCGCACTGCCTTGTTGTTTCCGAATGAATAACGCAATCGCAAATTGACGCGTGGCGATTCGGGAATGAATTCCATATAAACATCCTGATTCTGGAAATTGATGGTGGCGCGCATTCCATTCGTCCTGAAAATATCCTGCACGTTCAAGCTCGCGGAAAGTTGCTTGTTGAAAAATGATTTCGAAATTCCACAACCCACTCCGCCTTTCGATTTCATTTTCCAGATTCCATAAGTGCCAGGGGAATTGTACCAACCCCATGCCTGGATTTTCAAATCGTGCGGAAGTGTAAATGTGAAATTCGAAGACGCGGTGTAATTCAAACTCTTGTTGTCGATCGGCGTGTTGAACAAATCGGATTTGAAACGGTTGTACATGAGATTGAATTCATTTTCCATGAGAAACCAATTCCCGATTGGAATGGGAACCGAGAATCCGAAATAATCGTTGATGACCGTATTCAGATTCACCGTTGTCTTGTAACCGACACCTGTGGAATCAATCTGTTGCGTCACATCAGTCATGCCATGACTTGTCCTGCTTACACCTGCAGTTACAAAAAGTGCATCGAGATAGGAATAGGTCAAGTCAACACTGTTTGCAATTTCCGGTTGCAGGAATGGATTTCCCTTTTCGTAAGTGTATTTGTCGAGATAGGAAACAAACGGATTCAGACTTTGATAATCCGGGCGGTTGACACGTCGCGCATAAGTTGCGTTGAGCGCATTCTTATCGTTGATCTGGTACAAGGCAAAAACACTCGGAAAAAGTTGGGTGTAACTTTTTTTCAACTGTTCACCCGTCGTTGGAGAATTTCCATCGGAGATTGTCTGTTCCGCACGCAATCCCGCCTCGAGTTGCCATTTGCCCAAAGTTGCATAACCATTCGCATACGCTGCATTGATCTGTTCCTTGTAAATGAACTTGTTCGATTTCGTCGTATCATTTTCCCACACATTGTTATTCAGCTTGTCAAACTCCAGGTTATTTGTGGTCTGCACATAACTGCTTTTCGCTCCCGCTTCCAATTTGTATTTTTTCCCGAACGGATGTGAATAATCCAGCTGTCCGACATAAATGATGATATCGGAAACCGATTGGCTTTTCTGGAATTCGGAAGGGGCGGAAACATTTCCGAAGTTGTCGAAATAATTCAGGTCGAAATTCGTGCGGTTGTCGATGTGATAATTCAGGTAATCCGCACTTCCCGAGAGTTCACCTCCATTCGTATCCAATTTCTGCTGGTAATAAATATTGGCCGAAATGTTCTGGAATAAATTCTTGTCCGTATTGAATTGATTCAGCAATGAAGTGGTGTCGCTCGCATTGGTGGAAATGAGCGTATTGTTTTCAGCATGGTTATGTTCCGTCGCTTGCGATCCATCGATTCTCGCTCCCCAAGTGATATTGTGTTTGCCATAAAAGTCAACACCCAATCGCGCACTCTGTCCGAAAGGCAAATTCACATTCGTGCTGTGCTGATTGAAATTCGTAACGACATTATTGTAAGGAACATTCCTGTTGATGTAAATGCGGTCGATGTTTTCCCTTTGGCTTGCATCGTATTTTCCATACACATTGAATTTCTCCTTTGCATAATTGAAACTCACGCCGCCATCGTATTTCGGATAAAATGCCTGGCCGTATCCTCCGCGCACCGCGCCATTGAAACCCTGCTGCGATCCTTTTTTCGTCACCACATTGATGATTCCACCGCTTCCCTGTGCATCATATTTCGCCGATGGGTTGCTGATGATTTCTATTTGCACAACATCGCCCGCTGAAATATTCTGCAAAAAATTCACGAGCTGATCGCCGCCGAGATAGGTGTTTTTCCCATCCACATAAATAAGCACACCCGATTTTCCGCGCAACGTAATGTTGTTGTTCTGATCCACAATCACACCCGGAGATTTTCCGATTAGATCCCACGCGGTTCCATTGATTCTCACCGGACTGTTTTCAACATTCATGATGAGCATATCGGGTTTCTGTGTGAACAGGGGTTGTGCAGCGGTAATGGTAACTTCCTTTTCCTCTTTCGACGGCAACATGAAAATATCGGGCACTGCGAGATTCTGATCGGCCGAAACGGTGAACGGCCCTTGCATCACTTTGGCATAACCGGTAAAAGTTGCCGCCACCAAAAAATTTCCCGGAGTGATATTCTCGAAAGAAAAACTTCCGCCTTCATCCGTAATCGACCCCTTCACCAATGAGGAATCTTCCGCTTTCAGCAAAGTCACAATCGCATATTCAATCGGCTTTTTATCCTCACCCACTATCCGTCCATGCAACTGCGCGTTTGCAAACGGCGTTGCATGCGCATTGAGAAATAAAAAAAACATCGGTAAAAAAAGCGGGAGACATTTCATAAGGGGAGGTTTTCAGGAAAGAGGTGACGGAAAATGCCGGGTTGTCACTCCTAACGCAAAAGACGGGATAAAGATACAAGTGAATTCAAAAAATCTTGTTTCAAAAATTCAAAATTCGACCTAAGACATTTTTTTGACTGCCGACAGACCAAGTCTCCCTCCTAAAACCAACAAAGCCGTTTTTTATCGCAAGGTTCCATATTCAATCCCTATTCGTAAATTCGCCTTATTCGCATTGTTTCATAATTCGTAATTCGCCCAATTCGTAATTCATACATCCATGCCTCGCATCCTCATCATCGACGACGAAAAAAGCATTCGCCGCACCCTTCGCGAAATCCTTGAATACGAAAATTTCAAGGTGGATGAAGCCGCTGATGGTCTTGAAGGGCTCGCATTGGCGCAAAAGGAAAAATTCGACATCATTCTCTGCGATATCAAGATGCCGAAGATGGATGGCATGGAAGCGCTCGACAAATTCATGGAAGTGGCGGTTGATGCTCCCGTGATCATGATTTCAGGACATGGAAACATTGAGACGGCTGTTGAAGCGGTGAAAAAAGGCGCCTATGATTTCATCCAGAAACCACTTGACCTGAATCGGCTTTTGGTGACCGTAAGAAATGCACTCGACAAATCGAATTTGGTGACGGAAACAAAAACGCTGCGCAAAAAAATCTCGAAGACATTCGACATGATCGGCGAGTCGGCAGCGATTCAGGAAATAAAAGACATGATTGAACGCGTGGCACCCACCGATGCGCGCGTGCTGATCACCGGCGAAAACGGAACGGGAAAAGAATTGGTGGCGCGTTGGCTGCATGAAAAATCGCAGCGTGCAAATGGTCCGCTTATCGAAGTGAATTGTGCAGCCATTCCATCGGAATTGATTGAGTCGGAATTGTTCGGCCACGAAAAGGGTGCGTTCACTTCGGCAGTCGCACAACGCAAGGGAAAATTCGAACTCGCGGAAGGCGGCACCATTTTTCTCGACGAGATCGGCGACATGAGTTTGTCGGCGCAGGCGAAAGTGTTGCGCGCGCTGCAGGAAAATAAAATCACACGCGTGGGTGGCGACAAGGAAATAAAAGTGAATGTGCGTGTGGTGGCGGCAACGAACAAGGATTTGAAAAAGGAAATCCTGAAGGGAAATTTCCGGGAGGATTTATACCATCGTCTCGGCGTCATTCTCATTCACGTTCCGGCGTTGAACGATCGGAAAGAGGACATTCCATTGTTGGCGGAGCATTTCCTCAAAAACATTTGTGAAGAGCACAACATGGTTCTCAAAACCATTACTAAGGATGCGTTGAAAGAATTGCAAAAGATAAACTGGACAGGAAATATCCGCGAATTCAGAAACGTTGTTGAGCGTTTGGTGATCCTCTGCGATAAAATCATTACAGACAAGGATGTGATCGCTTATGCTAGACCGAAAGGGTGAGAGGGATTTTCGATTTGTTGTCCCGAAATTTCGGGAGCCGGTTTTCGATTTTTCCTGCTTTTACTGTGTGACCGTGAACAAGGAGAAAATATCCAAATAGCCCCGATAGAACCGAGCTCCGCCGAGGTGATAGCGGGAAACGCGCTTCTTGAAAAGGAAATGATTCCGCTCCATCATTTTTCCTTCGAGAAAAGCAATTTCACGCATCTTCCATTTTCGGAAAAGTGAAGATTGTCGGTGAGATAATTCATGATGAAAATTCCCCTTCCACCCTCCTTGCTTCGCTTGTCTTCGTCGGTGGGATTTTCGATCCTGCGGTAATTGAAACCATCGCCTTCGTCTTCAATCGTGAATGTATAGGAATCGTTATCGTTGGTGGCACTGATGTAAACCGATTTGTCCTCTTGCCATTTGTTGCCGTGATCGATTGCATTCATTGTTGCTTCACAAACCGCGGCGTAAATATTTGTGGAAAGCTTTTCATTGATGGACCAGGATTGCTTCAGCAAATCAAGAAACTGATTGATTTGGGAAATTCCCTGAAGCGAGGAATCAACAACCAACCACAATGTATTTTCCCCGAGTATGATGGTCCGCTTCTTGTTCTGAAGGATTTGCCGTGCCGACATGGGCAGAAAAAGTGAGAGCGCGTTGGTCATGGGATTGGGTTTTAATGTTGTTTTCAAAATGCCTGATTCTTGTTTGACAATATTACGTTTTCAATATCCTTCCGTTTCTACAGGAATATTTCCTGTCATGCAGATGTAAGATTTTCTGAAATTTTGATTGATTCCAAATCCATGATTCAAATCAGATGCGGCTGAATTGTACTTGGTTTCATTCCCATGAACGGTATATTTGCCTTACAAAACATTCCTGATTTATGGCACGCATCACTTCCTTCGAACAATACCAAAGCGAATACAAAAAATCAATTGAAAACCCCGAGAGTTTCTGGGCGGAAATTGCCAATGGTTTCTCGTGGAAAAAAAAGTGGGGCAATGTGCTCGAATGGAATTTTGAAAAACCGGATGTGAAATGGTTCATCGGCGGGAAGTTGAACATTACTGAAAATTGTCTCGACCGTCATTTGGAAAAACGCGGAGAGCAGGTTGCCTTTTATTTTGAGGCGAATGACCCGAAAGAGAAAACACGCACGATCACTTATCGCGAATTGTTCGAGGAGGTTTGCAGATTTTCGAATGTGCTGAAGAAAAAAGGCGTGAAGAAAGGCGACCGTGTCTGTCTGTATATGCCAATGGTTCCCGAACTTGCCGTAGCCGTTCTCGCTTGCGCACGCATCGGCGCCATACATTCGGTAGTGTTCGCGGGATTTTCCGCAACATCACTCGCCGGAAGAATACAGGATTCCGATTGTTGTCTCGTCATCACTTCCGACGGTGCATACCGCGGCGCAAAATCCATTCCGATAAAATCGGTGGTGGATGAAGCATTGGAAGTCTGTCCGTCGGTGCAAAATGTGATTGTGTACAAACGCACGGGCGAAGAGATAAAAATGATTTCCGGTCGCGATTCGTGGTGGAATAACGAAATGGCAGACGTGTCTGCCAAATGTGATGCGGAGGAAATGGACAGTGAAGATGAGCTTTTCATTTTGTACACATCGGGTTCAACGGGAAAGCCGAAAGGCGTTGTGCATACGTGTGGCGGTTACATGGTGTACACGAAATACACTTTCGAAAATGTTTTCCAATACAACGAAGGCGATCTGTTCTGGTGCACTGCCGACATCGGTTGGATCACGGGACATTCCAATATTGTTTATGGTCCCTTGTTGGCAGGAGCGACGTCAGTCATGTTCGAGGGTGTTCCGACTTTTCCCGATGCGGGAAGATTCTGGCAAGTGATTGACAAATACAAGGTGAATATTTTTTATACGGCACCAACTGCAATCCGCGCACTCGAAGCGGCCGGTCTGGATTTTGTGAAGCCGTACAAATTGGATTCATTGCGTGTGTTGGGTTCCGTCGGTGAACCGATCAATGTGGAAGCGTGGGAATGGTATCACAAGAATATCGGGAAGGGAAAATGTCCGATTGTGGATACGTGGTGGCAAACGGAAACAGGAGGAATATTGATTTCGCCATTGGCGGGAATCACAAAAACAAAACCCGGATTTGCAACATTGCCGTTGCCGGGAATTCAACCGCTATTGGTGGACGACAAGGGAAATGTGATTGAGGGAAATAATGTGGAAGGAAATCTCTGTATAAAATTCCCGTGGCCTTCCATCATCCGAACAACGTATGGCGACCATGACCGGTGCCGCACGAATTATTTCGCGACATACAGCAATTTGTATTTCACAGGCGACGGTTGCAGAAGGGATGAAGACGGTTATTACAGAATCACCGGACGTGTGGATGATGTGATCAATGTTTCCGGTCACAGGATCGGAACGGCGGAAGTGGAAAGCGCCATCAACATGCATTCCGATATTGTGGAGAGCGCTGTTGTCGGTTATCCGCACGACATAAAAGGTCAGGGGATTTATGCGTATGTGATTTCAACGAAGCAACACGATGATGTGGAAATGCTGAAAAAGGAAATCCTCGCGGAAGTGGCAAAAATAATCGGACCGATTGCGAAGCCGGATAAAATCCAGGTTGTGAAAGGTCTTCCGAAAACAAGAAGTGGAAAAATAATGCGGCGCATCCTGAGAAAAGTTGCGGAAGGCGAAATCTCGAATCTGGGAGACACTTCCACTTTGCTGGATCCGTCGGTAGTGGAGGATATTGTGAAAGGGAGAGTGAAGTGATAATGCCCGGATTAATGACTAATGATTTCCGTTTACCAAAGGGTCAACAAGTCTAAGTTTTCGTTGGGGGATTGGAGAGTGTTGATCGAGTATTTGAAGATTAAATAATCATCACCAAACGATCGAGAATTTTTCAATTAAAGATTTTGGGCTTGTTTTTGTATAGGGGTGAATTTACAGGCTCACTGCTTTGTAAATAATCTGTACGCTCAATTGTTTTTGTAATGTTCCCATTTTTGTCGTACCACGTCTCTGTAATTTTGTTGGGTACATAATACAATTCGTCTCCAGAAAATGTTCTTGATCCGAATAGGTCATTCTTAAACGCAGATTTTTTTTCTATATAAAGCAAATTGTTTTTTTCATCAAAAACTTCAGTTAGAAAAATTATTTTTTTCAAATATTCTATTCGTTTTCTCATGAGGCGAATTTCTTGAATCGAATCATTGTAGTATTTTGAAGAATCCATATTCCAATTGCTATTTCTGCATTCGGTACATAAACTCTCATTAAATTCAAATACACCCCGTTCGTATAAATCCTCTGATCGAGGATCTGATGAATAAACGCTTTGCTTTGTAAAGAAGATTAAATATTTTCCCAGCTTAATTTTATCTTCTGGTGTAGATTGATAATGATCAGTTGAAAAATAAATTGAAATCGTATCGCCTCGTTCGATAGAGCGGGTGTTTGGTAAATTCATGCAGTTCTTTACAACTTTGTCAGCGACGATTTTGCAGACCAAATCAAGAGGATTAATGTGATCAAAATAGGGGCCAGTATCTATACTTAGAATGTTACCGGTTATCATGTATTCCGTTTTGCCGGCTAAACTGAAAAATTCATTTCTTTCGTTGACTCTTTTATTTTTTGTATTTGCCCAAGGCGAATGATCTGTTTGGGAGAAATAAGTTAAAAACAGCAATACTGTCAATATCATAATTTTCATTGGAAGAATTTCCTGAAAGACGCACGGTTTTGCGAAAAGTTGCTGCGCTTTTTTTCCGTTTACCAAAGGGTCAACAAGTCTAAGTTTGCTTTGGGGGATTGGAAAGGGTTAATTCAATATTTGGGGAAATGGGGCTGACACAGGTAATCGAATTAATAATATGCAGTCGTGAATGAAGGATCCTTTTTCATGTCACGGAGAAATCGTTTGTTGTTAAAAGGCAAAAACTGTCTTTCCCACACAAGAAAAGAAGTCGGCTCATAAAAATACCAACCGGAAATATCCGGATTGATTTTATGATTCTTTGTTTTTGGATAAGTTTTATCATGCAATGAAATCCATTTTTCTGTTTGAGGTGGAAAAGAAAATTTGCAAGTTGAAATATCCGTGATTGATGTGTCTTGAATCAAGTATGCGCATGATTGCATCAAATCCCATTTTTTCGAGAAGCATTGGACAAACGCACCATCAAATACAGGTAAACGGCCGCTTAAATCAAAATCAAATTCTTTCAGTCTAAATCCACGCACGGTGTCAATGTCAAGAACAGTAAGTTGCGTAAGCGTTGTTTTGCCCGGGCATTTTTTATATTGAAAAAGGGAATCGTGGCGAAGCACACTTACATCATAGCAATAAACGGCTGTGTCGTTGAATAATATTGGAACAGCATGGTTGGCAACTTCCGCCCTGTCACTTTTTACAAATGCGGCTACAGTGTTATTGCTGCAATATTTTATTCCCCTGCAATAACTGGTGGTATCATAAACGGGAAGATGCAATTCACTCCTTTCAATCTTCACAGTTGCACCTTCCATTGGTCTGCCCAAACTATCGAATCGTATGAAATTTACAAATGAACTCGATTCGATAACCGTGCTGTCTACAAATTCAGTTACTCTTCCTTTCTTGTCATAATAAAAAATGGACCAGCGGCCTTCTCCCATAAAACAATAACCGCGCGAACTGATTCTGGAAATATGTTTGTGTTTGTAATGCGAGGCATTGTGATTATCCACATACTGAGCCGATCCGCCGATCGATATCGATAGCAGAAACAAAAGCAAAAAAGATTTTTTATTGATGCAGCCCGTCAAAATCGGTTGTGTTTAAAAAGCATTTGAATGTTGAGGAAATCTTATTCCATAACGGATGATTTTCAAAAAGTAACAGACAAAAATAGAAACCGTGTTTCTCCCATAAAAGAACCTGTGGAAGATTTTGTTTGGCATTTTCAATCTCGATGAAACCAACTTCATTTCCGTTTACCAAAGGGTCAACAAGTCTAAGTTTTCGTTGGAGGATTGGAGAGTCTTGATTAAATATTTATCTCGTTAAAATATAATTCATCTGAAAAATTTTTCCGCTTTTTGTCACTAATGAAAGTGCCTGTTGGTATTTACCTCTTTCATAAAAATAAGTCAAATCAAAATGTATTTCAATCCACCCTTTTTGACCGGGAGCAAGAATGTGTGGAAATTCCATTGTGTCATATGGCTGCTCATTTTCGAGTAACAATTTGAGTGTATCTGTTCCGTTATTTAAAATAGGCAGTGTTATGCTAAAATCATTCGAAGAATAATTTGTCGGCAATTTGAAATACCAGAGGTTTTTATTTTTGTCGAAGAGTGTGCTGTCGGCAAAAGCAAAATTTGATTTATCACAATGTTTGAGAGCTTCCTTATTGATCCTCAAATACCCAACTGGAGTTTCATAATATGCATTTTCATTTACGGAACCTTCAATTGTGAAATTTTCGAACTGAATTAAATCAATCACCTTTAAGGTATCAACATGAACGATTGGCATTTTGGGCTTGGGTTGGGGTTTAGCCGGTACCGTTATAGTCATTGTGTATGTGAGGTTGACATTTAGTTCATTCCAGCGTTTATCTATGTCTCCTGAAAATTTTATGATCGGATAAAGTGTTATTGAATTTGGTGGAATCGGATAATAGAAATAACGCAGAATAAAAAGACTGTCATTTTTCACTTTTCTCGAAACATATTTTCTCCAATCGGGAGCAACAAATGAATCATTATAATCGGGACAATAGAAATAATTTTTCATATCGCTTGTATCAAGACGAGTGTTTTTCATTCTTATCAAAAACCTTTTCCCGTCCCTGGAAATAGAGATATCAGTCAATGTAACCCCTCCAGATGAATTTTGGATTATCGATCCGCCCTTGAAAAATACTCCATAAGGTGGATCACAGCTCGTCGTCATCCAATTGTAACCGTAACCACCCATAACATAGTCATGCACACTGCCCAACTTTATCCATTCTTCTTTTTCATTGACCTGAGCCCATGCTGAAAAAGAAGAAAACAGAATCAAGACAATTGTATTTGGGATTTTATATCGGATTGAAAAATTAAATGGGAATGAATTCATTTTTATGTTTTAATGATAATTGCTAAAGCGTATTACAACTGCAAATTTTGTGCCGATACGTTGTGTTCAATAGAAGACATTGGAAATTTGAAAAACTCAAATTGCGTAATTTCTTTGGCGCTTTAAAAGCAACTTCGCTTGGGTTCAGGAAAAGTCTAAGTCATATTGCGTTGAATTCCAAAGCTTCTAAAAACCAACTTCGTTTCCGTTTACCAAAGGGTCAACAAGTCTAAGTTTTCTTTGGAAGATTGGAGTCTCCTGATTCAGTATTTAGAAAAACAATTCCACTGAGTTATTTGTTCTCAAGACTTAGTCTCTTTTTCTTGGTTGAATAATAGTTTGATGATATTTCTCTTATGAAAATTAATTTATTTCGTTTTATCTTATAAGAATTAGTCACGTCATTGATTGAATTAATCGAGTCCGTCTCAAATGTAATTACAAGAGTGTCGCGTGATATCTTGTACGGATATTGCCCCCCTTTGCCCCAAACATAATGAGTTTCATAATAATCCGGAGGCGGAATACCAATCTCCATTTTAGGTTTTTTATGGCCTTTCACCTTTTTCTTATCACAATTAAATGAGCAAATTGAGTCATTAAGCAAAACAATTCTTTCATAATTATTTTTCCAGCAGGTATAATATGCTTTTTTCGTCTTGAAAAATATGCTGCATGATGAAATGAAGATCAAGGACAAAAAGACAACTATATAATTAAGAATTCTCATTTGTCAATTATCATAGAGAGGAAGCTTCGAAAGTCTAAGTTACAACATTCTGAATTTGAGCACTCGATGAAATCTAATTTAATATCGTAGAATTTTTAAAAACAATCACCCGAAAAAGTCGAAGTGTTTTTCGGTTAGTAAATACAACATTTTCAAAGCCTTGCCAAGGTGATATTAATTTCATCAAAACAAACTCCGTTTTCTTTTGTCCAAGCGAAGTCGAGAACGCCTTTACCATGCGATTTCACTCAGAGTAGAAAAATTCACAATTGGGATGCATCCTAAAATGGAACTCTTTCAAAGCAGGGTGTTCTCGACTGCGCTCGAACAAACTTTTTTGCGTGAGGGACTTCGATACATTTTTTGTCAATTGAATTTGCAACTGAAAATGAGGGTTTCGCCGACAAAAAACACTCAGTCTGACAATTCGTTCGAACAATCTTTTCAAAAATTCCAAATTGTTTTCTTTGTTGCCACTGCATTTAAATTCAGCATGATATTTGTTGAGTTTGCGCTGAATAGGAAAAACAAAAACGACAATCAATGAAAAACCTCTTTTGCATTTTAACTATTTTTATTCTGAACATTAACTTTGTCAAAGCGCAAGGACATTTGGTTTTCAAACAAAAGGAGATTGTGTTGGATAGTGTTGACAAGGACAAAATACGAGCGACTTTCTATTTTACAAATACGGGTTCATATGACATTAAGATTAAAAGTGTGACCGCTTCTTTTGATTGGTGTGTTCCAAACTACAACTGTAATGAAATACTGCAACCAGGACAATCTGATAGTATTTGGATCAGCTGCATTACATCATACAATCATCAGCAAGGAAATTTTCTTGTTACGACAGAAAAAAATTGGGACGGAATGAACAACCTCGAGACTTCACATGGAGGTTGGAATTCGGAAGAATATCATTTGAAAATCTCCTATTCAAAAACCGTGAATTCAACAGCTAAAGAAATTTCAATCACCAAAGCCACGACGCTTAAAACGATCTGTTCAAAAGGAGATACGATTGGTATTTGTGTTACCGGAACGATTCAAGGTGTGCGATTCTGGCCTTTAGAAGATGAAGTTTTTGAATTTAATATTGTATGGAAAAATACCCAGGGAGGTTATGATACTTTATGGGATCCACGTGCTGGCTTTATCATTACTGACAACATGGCCTCGCCTCAGACAATTACAGTAAAAGATAAAATAGTGTTTGCCTGGAGATTTTGGGAATGGTTTGATCTTCGCAAATTGCCTTATGGGGAGTACAAAATACTTTTGATAGATGGAAACGGCGAATACAAGGCAACAAACAGCTTTGTTATAACGCAATAAAATTTCCCGGTGAATTTCAAGAACGATTTCAAATTTTCAGATGTGACCGCAGACGCGATGTTTTTTCGTGATGGTGTTTTGAATTAACTTTCTCGTAAATGAATTTCAAGGATTTTTTCCGATTATGGATTTTAGTCATGGGAACAATTTTGTTCTCGGCATTTGTTTTTTGGATTGTCGGAGGAAAACTTTTGGGTGTGGTTCTTGTCATTCCGATTATTCTTGTCGGAGCTTATTTTGCGAATGAAGACGACAAGGAACAAGCGGAAAGAAAACATTTTGCAAAAAAAATGAAGTTTGAAAATTTGACAAAAGTTCCAACGATACCTGGGGAATATTGGAAAAACGGAAAGATTACAATTGGAATTGTAAAACAAATTTTTGAGGATTTGGAATTTGAGCAGGCGTGGATGAATGTGGGCGAAGGAGGCGTGCTTGCATGGAAAAGAAAGGAATTGTTTTCCAAAGACACTTCGGAATATTTCGAAGCGAATAAAAAAATGCTGATTGATCTTGCGAACGATTTGGATTTCGATTCGGCACTGGAAGAATTTTTGAATTATGCGAGGAAGAAATTTTCCGACAAATTCTTCAACCAGGATTTTCCTGAATTGTTCAGCTATATCGTCAAGCGAGATTTGGAAAAATCGTTTTCTGCAATTGAAAAATATCTGGAGTCTCGCGGCAAAATCGAGAAAGATGATTTGTGTGCGATTATTGGGCACATTGAATTTCCCGAATGGAATCAGCTGGCGGCGGAAGTTTGTCGTGAAGAAAAGGTTGGATTTTATGAAGCCTATTTTTCGAATGAAGAGATTGCAGACGATAGCTTTGGAAGAGATGTGAAATATTTTGACCTGATTGAAAAAAAAATTTCATCAACCCATCTAATGCTCAAACGTTATCATGCGATGATGAAAAAAGTTAATTGCCTTTAATTCAAAATCATTTTGCGTGAGGGACTTCGATACATTTTTTGTCAAATGAATTTGCAACTGAAAATGAGGGTTTCGCCGACAAAAAAACACTCAGTCTGACAATTCTGTTTTCCCGTTTGTCCAAGCGAAGTCAAGAATCATTATAAATTTTCCTTGATTTCTTTACTGCTGAGAACTGAGATATTGAAACGCGAAGAAGAGAAGCAGAAAAAATTATTTTTTCGCCGGGGAAATTTTCTTGAAACGCATTTGGAGAACGCCGAAAAAAGCTTCCTTGAAAATTCCGGAACTCATTTTGGAAATGCCTTCGGTACGGTCGGTGAAAACAATCGGCACTTCCTTGATCTTGAAACCGAGTTTCCACGCGCTGTATTTCATTTCAATCTGGAAAGCGTAGCCGACGAATTTGATGTTGTCGAGATCGATTGTTTCCAACACTTTTCTCCTGTAACATTTGAAACCCGCAGTGGTATCGTGCACACCGAACCACAAAATCATACGCACATAAATGGAAGCGAAATAAGACATGAACAAACGGTCCTTCGGCCAGTTCTGCACTTTTCCGCCTTTCACATAACGCGAACCCACTGCAACATCCGCTCCCTGTTCCGAACAGGCTGCGAACAAACGATTGAGATCATCCGGATTGTGCGAAAAATCGCAATCCATTTCAAAAATATAATCGTACGAATTTTTTATCGCCCAACGGAAACCGTGAATGTAAGCCGTGCCCAATCCGAGTTTTCCCTTCCGCTCTTCCATGAATAACCTGCCGGGAAACTCCTGCATGAGCCTGCGCACAATTTCCGCCGTTCCATCCGGAGAACCGTCGTCAACAATCAGCAAATGATAATCGCCTTGCAGCGACATCACTTTGCGGACCATCTTCTCGATGTTTTCCTTTTCATTGTAAGTCGGAATGATGACGACTTTTTCAGGCATAAGGGAGAATTCTTATCCGAAGGACTGCTTCGGAGATGCAACGAAGATAACCCTGTAATGGAGATATTGCAACGGTGATTAACAAGTTTTGACAGGTTGATTTAATCTACGGGACGAACAGTCGGCTTTGCGGTTGCCGGTTCCAATTGCGATCTGGATTATTTTATTACCTTAATAACACACACCATTCACGGAAGATACATTTCATGCCGAAGATTTTTTTACTCCTTTTTGTTTTTTCATTTCATTCCGCCCGACTCCTTTCGCAAACCGATTCTGTGAAAACCACTGTTGACAGCACTTTCGGAGGCACCTACGTTACGGGTTTCATTCCTTATCCCGATTCGCTGCTCGAATTTTCGGAGTATGGAATTGCAAGTTGGTACGGAAAAAACTGGAATGGAAGAATGACTTCCAGCCGACAAAGATTTTCCACCGACAGTTTGACGGCTGCCCATAAGCGTTTGCCCCTGGGAACTGTCGTGCGGGTGACCAATCTTTCTAATGATTCTATAATATATGTCAAGATCACCGACCGACTTCCAAAAAACTCGAAACGTTCCATCGACCTGACTCCACGCGATGCAAAACAATTGGATTTTTATTCGAAAGGATTGACCGAAGTCAAAATCGAAGTGGTCGGGAAAGCACCGATCTATAAATCGCCGAAAGTTCCGCCGAAGAAAAAAGCCGCAGGAAAAAAAGTGGCGGGAAGCGGCAAAGGGAAAACGACAGTGAAGAAAAAGAATTAATGATGAATGATGTGCAGATGAATGATTGAACTATTTTTCTGTGTCACAGTGGCAAAACATTTTTTGAGTATAGTTCGCAATATTCATTGGAAGGCAATGGTCGAAAATCGAATGTGCAGAGCCTCACTATCTTTTATTAATTATCAATCTGCTCCGAAGAAATCCTTCGGAGCAGATTGATAATTCTCAAAGTGAGGTGGGAGAAAAAAATCTGCGCAGATAATTTATCTGTCCAAGGTGATAATTCAAATGTCCGAGCATCATGATCAAAACATATCCGATTGTTTTCCCTTCACCGAAAGTGTTCAGTGGATAAATTTTCACCAGATCTTCGGTCTCCAATGAGTTGAGGATTTTTTCCGTCATCACTTTTGTTTCATCCACCATGCGAATCAGCACATCGCGGTGCACATCGCGCGAAACGAATTCATGCTCGCGGTCACGCACGTAACCTGTTTTTCCAAGCTGTGCGCCGATGAAATGATTGAGGTTGCCAACCAAATGCAACGTGAGATTTCCCGCCGAGTTGGAAATGTCTCCCGTCACTTTCCAGATTTCATCTTCGTGATGAAAATTTCTCAACTCTTCGGAAATCTTTTCAATTCCCTGCGCGTAGAAATGCGCGAATGCGGCAACCTGTTCCATGATTTTTTTGTCTGCCCAAAGGTAAATGCAATTTCCGTTTGACCCGATTTTCACGCA
>CAYMZV010000068.1:0-16032 GCA_964394965.1 uncultured Chryseobacterium sp. | reverse complement strand
ATTCATTTTATTCAATTGATGGAGGATGTGTTCGATTGTGTTACCGGAATCAATGATGTCTTCCACCACAATTACATTTCTCCCTTCAAGGTCTTCATTCAGTCCCACCAACTCTTTCACTTTTCCGGTGGTCGCCGTTCCTTCGTAGGATGCCAATTTCACAAATGACACATCGCATTCGGTGGAAATCCCGCGAACCAAATCGGATGCAAAAATAAATGCGCCGTTCAACACCACCAGAAATAAGGGACGCTGTCCATGAAAATCCCCATTGATGCGTTCCGCCAACCGTTTCACCGCATCACGGATTTTCATTTCCGATAGATAAGGAACAAAAGTTTTGTCACCGAGGCGGATAGAAGGCATAACTTGAGGGTGGTCGGAAGGTTTCCTTTGGAGGCGCAAAAGTACGGGAAAAAATGGTGATTGGTAATTGACATACCGAAACTTCGAAAAGCGATTGCATTAATTTTCAGATTTAAAACCAATCGCTTCCATCCAATCTCCCATCTCATTTTATTACAACAATTCCATCAAAGAAAAAAGCCCCTGTTCAAAACTATAACCGTTAATGCCTAACAATTCCTGTTCAAAACGCGTTTACATTTATGGATAACTCTTTCTCTTGTTTGGGTGATCCTTTTTTCTACTTTTGATGCCCCCGTAAAAAATTAGTCCGATCCACATTGTCATGAGTACCGAAGAAAAGAAAAATACATCCCGCTCAGAAGGCCTTTCAAGAAACAAGTCAACACTTTCGCAAGTTTCCAATCAACTGTATGAAATCGGCAAGCTCCCTCCACAGGCGGTGGAACTGGAAGAAGCCGTGCTCGGTGCACTCATGCTTGAAAAAGATGCATTGACCGCAGTCATTGATATCCTCACTCCAAAAAGTTTTTACAAGGAAGCGCATAATCGCATTTTCGCAGCGATTCAAAATCTCTTTCAACGTTCAGAACCGATCGATATCCTTACCGTCACCAACGAATTGAAAAAAACCGGTGAACTCGAGATTGTCGGTGGCGCCTATTACATTTCCCAACTCACCAATAGGATTGCCTCTGCGGCAAATGTGGAATTCCATGCGCGTATCATTGTGCAGAAATTCATCCAGCGCGAACTCATCCAGATTTCCAGCGAAACAATCAAGGACGCTTACGAAGACACTGCCGATGTTTTTGATTTGCTCGATAAGGCGGAACGCAGTTTGTTTTCCGTTGTGGAAGGAAACATCCGCAAGAATTACGACAAGATGAGCACCCTCATCAGCGAGGCGATGAAACAGATTGAGTTGGCCCGCGACCAAACGAAAGACGGTGTGACGGGAGTGCCTTGCGGATTTACGGCCTTGGATCGCATGACATCGGGTTGGCAGAGTTCCGATCTCGTCATCATCGCCGCCCGTCCTGCAATGGGAAAAACCGCATTCGTACTTTCCATCGCACGGAATGCTTCGGTTGATTTTCAAAAACCGGTTGCTGTTTTCTCATTGGAAATGGCGTCCGTTCAATTGGTACAACGTCTCATGTCGGCTGAATCGGAATTGCCTGCGGAAAAATTGAAAAAAGGACAACTCGAGAATCATGAGTTGCAACAGATGCACGTGAAAATCGGAAAACTTTCCGAAGCGCCGCTTTTCATTGACGATACACCGGCACTTTCCATTTTCGAATTGCGCGCAAAATGCCGAAGACTGAAAGCGCAACACGATATCCAACTCATCATTGTGGATTATTTGCAGTTGATGACGACAGGCGGTGAACACAACCGCAACGGAAACCGCGAGCAGGAAATTTCCACCATTTCGCGTTCGTTGAAAAGCATTGCAAAAGAATTGAAGGTTCCCGTCATTGCACTTTCGCAATTGAGCCGTGCCGTTGAAACGCGCGGTGGAGATAAGAAACCACAGCTCTCCGATCTTCGTGAATCGGGTGCAATCGAGCAGGATGCGGATATGGTTCTGTTCATTCACCGTCCGGAATATTATGGACTCACTGTTGATGCCGAAGGGAATTCAACGGCGGGTGTTGCGGAAATCATCATTGCCAAACACCGTAACGGAGCGGTAGGAAGTGTGAATTTGAGATTCATCGACCGCTTCGCAAAATTCATTGATCTCGAACAGGATTTCGGTGGCGGAAACAATTCCGGAAATACGAATTACGATCCGACTGCAGGAATTACACCTTCGGGAGATTTCAATAACCCGGGATCGGGAAATATCATTCGCGGATCGAAATTGAATGACATTGAGGAAGACCCTTTTTAAAAAATTGACGATTTTGCAATTGCCGATTGCCGATTGATTTATCTTTTGGGGTGAGATTAATATAAATATCTTAGGGATCGTATTTTAGAATGCAGATCAAATCTGAAATCTAAAATCATTCATTTTAAAATCCCCAATTGAAAATGATCTCGCCCGCTAAAAAACTCATTTACCTTTTATTCATTTCTGCACTTTTCTGTTCCTGCTATTCCGGTGAGGCGGGAAAGAAAAAACATGTGCGTGAAAAATGGTTCGAATATTTTTTCGCGTTCACCACTTCCCCAAACGATACAATGAGGTTGGGAACCAAAGACATGTTCGTAGAATTCCAGAATCATTCCGAATACAAAGTTGATTCCGTCGCCATCGACTTTCACAATTATGGATTGTTCGTCATGCATCCCGATGACACTTTGCATGCGGTGAATATTCCACCCAATGGACACATCACGCTTCCCGTTCCACGACACTATTTCGGTGTACATGAAACGGCGAGAATCATTTTTCTCCGTTCGAAGGAATTGGAATTCTGTTTCAAGACAGATTCAACGCATCCCGACCCGACAGGCGATGCCTATCATTGCCAGTAGCCGGTTGTCAATCAGAAAATGCCAATCGTAATTTCCACTCCGCGCCTGATTCTCCGTCATTGGACAGAAGAGGACAAACCTTTTTTCGCTGCGCTCAATGCCGATGAACGGGTGATGGAATTTTTCCCTTCGTTGCTGACACGTGAAGAAAGTGATGCGATGGTGGACAGGATTCAAACTGCAATGGAGCGAAACGGTTTCGGAATGTGGTGTGTGGAAATTCCAGGAGAAATAAAATGTGCAGGGTTCATTGGAGTTGGAATTCCAAAAATGGAAACTGATTTTACGCCCTGTGTCGAGATCGGTTGGCGGCTTGCATTCGATCAACAGGGAAAAGGTTATGCGACAGAAGGTGCAAATGCGTGCATGAATTACGCGCGTGACATTTTGAAACTGAAAGACATCGTCGCATTCACGGTTCCGAAAAATGTCAAGTCCAGGAATGTGATGGAGAAGTTGGGAATGAAATATGAAAAGGATTTTTTGCATCCAAGTGTTGCAGATGATTCTCCCCTGAAATTGCACGTGCTTTACAGGAAAAGGTTTCATGACTGACATTGGCTTTTCATGAAATATCGAAGCATCCCACTTTTCAACTTTCCTATTCCCTCCTTTCCAACTTTTTTTAACAGATACGCATTTCTTTTACCTAGGCACTGCCATTGGAATTTCGTAATTTCACAGGACAAATTATGGCACGCAAAATCGTCTTGATTTTTCTGATAGCATTCACCACTCAAGTGAGGGCCGCTTATTTATTGATTCCGATGGACGATGCACAGAAGGATCATTTGAAAGCGTACGGCATCACGTATTGGGTTTTGGAAAAAGGCGGTGATGCGCAATGGCTGCTGAATTACCGCTATGGAAGTTTCCTGATCAAGTATGAAAAGGAATTTGAAAATGAATGTCTCACACGCGGCGTTTCCTACGAAACAATTCCGGATGCAAAAGCGAATGCGATTCTCGAGGAAATTTCCGCTCCCGATGTGAACATGGACGCAGTGAAATTGGAAAAGCCGCCGAAGATTGCCGTTTATTCCCCACCCGACAAGCAACCTTGGGATGATGCGGTGACACTCGTGCTTACGTATGCGGAAATCCCTTACAATGTTGTGTACGATGAAAAAGTGATTGACGATACGTTGTTGCGTTACGATTGGATCCATTTGCATCACGAAGATTTTACGGGACAATACGGAAGATTCTGGGCGGGATTTGCAAATGCACCTTGGTACAAACAACAAGTGGCGACGGATGAGGCATTGGCTGCAAAACTCGGATTCAAGAAAGCTTCACAATTGAAATTGGCTGTCGCGAAAAAGATCCGTGACTTTGTTGCAGGTGGAGGATTCATGTTTGCGATGTGTTCCGCAACTGATTCGTATGACATTGCACTCGCGGCGGAAGGTGTGGACATTTGCGACCGCATGTACGACGGCGATGGAATGGATCCGGACATGAACAGCAAATTGGATTATTCAAAATGTTTCGCCTTCACGAATTTCCAATTGAAAACGAATTCCACCGAATACGAATTTTCAGATATCGACACTTACGAAACACGTGCACAAAAGGGCGTGACCGAAGCCAACGATTATTTTTCCCTCTTCGAATTTTCTGCAAAATGGGATCCCGTTCCAACCATGCTCTGTCAGGATCATGCAAATCTGATCAAGGGTTTTTGGGGGCAGACGGCAGGATTCGACAAATCGAAAATCAAACCGGAAGTGTTGATCATGGGTGAAGACAAGGCGATCAATGAAGCGCGTTACATTCACGGTGATTATGGAAAAGGCATGTGGACTTTTTATGCCGGTCACGATCCCGAAGATTATCAACACCGCGTTGAAGAACCTCCGACAGATTTATCGTTGTATCCGAATTCCGCAGGATACAGATTGATCCTGAACAACGTTTTATTTCCCGCCGCGAAGAAGAAACATCAGAAAACCTGATGAGTGATTAGAGTTCATCTCAAAACAAAACCCTTCAACATAAATTCCCAAAAAACAAACGACAGATTCCAAGAAACATATTTTTCATTGGCAAATTTGGAATCTGTACGTTTGGAATCTGGAACCTCGCTGAAAATCTTGGATTTTGAGATGGTTCCCGATAATGAATGATGTGCAAATCAATAATTGGACTGGGAGTGATAACCGCTCCATTTAAGTCAGTCAATTATTAATCTGCACATTTTTAATTTGCACATCGCTCAACCATAATCAGCCTTTCATAACGGAATCCCGCCTTTCTTCAAGCCATTCCCCCAATAAGAAAACCTTTTCCTATCTTCGGTCTGCTCAAAAAAATCCGCCTGTGCATGAAGCCTCGGCGGACCAAATCAACAACTTTCCATCATGAAAAAATACATTAAACTTTTCTCCGTTGCCTTTGCAACAACAATTTGCATTTCCTCTTTTGCACAGATTCCAACAACAAACAAAAAGGAAAGCACGATAAAGTTCACCGTAGTGAAAGAAGCGAAAGCGACCAGCGTGAAGGACCAATACCATTCCGGAACCTGCTGGATTTTCTCCACCGAATCATTTCTCGAATCGGAATTCCTGCGAATGGGAAAAGGCGAAGTGGATCTTTCCGAAATGTGGGTTGTCCGCGCAGGCTACATTGAAAAAGCGAAACGTTACATGCGCATGATGGGCCACACCAATTTCGGTCCGGGTGGCGAACCGATCGATGTGATCAACCTTTCCGCTCAATATGGAATCGTTCCCCAAAGTGTTTATCCCGGTTTGCCCGACGGAGAAACAAAAATCCGTCACGGCGAAATGGATGATGTATTGAAATCGATTCTCGACGCACAATTGAAATTGGATGAGGGGAAACTTTCTCCGAATTGGCTGGGTGTTTTTACGGCCGCACTGGATGCTTATCTCGGTGCACCCGTAACAAATTTTACTGTCGACGGAAAATCATATACACCGGCGAGCTATGCAACATTCCTCGGATTCAAACCGGAAGAATATGTACCGATCACTTCTTTCACCCATCACCCGTTTTGGCAAACTTTCGCTTTGGAAATTCCGGACAATTGGGCTTGGCAGAATTATTACAATGTTCCGCTTGACGATTTCACTTCCATCATCGACAATGCAACGATGAATGGTTACACGGTCGGCTGGGGAGCGGATGTGAGCGAAAATTATTTCTCCTATAAAAACGGAATGGCTGTTGTTCCTGAAAAAAATTGGGAAGACATGAGTTCAGGCGAAAAGGATTCGTTGTGGTTGGTTCCGACTAAAGACAAGGTGATCACGCAACTTTTGCGTCAGGAAGCTTTTGACAACTTGAGCACGCAAGATGACCATGGCATGCAAATCACCGGGCAGGCGAAAGACCAGACAGGGAAAAAATATTACATCATCAAGAATTCCTGGGGAACAAAGAATGAACTTGGCGGATATTTTTATGCTTCGGAAGCCTATATTCAATTCAAGACAACAAGCATCCTCGTCAACAAATCATGCATTCCCCCTGCGATTGCAACGAAAATGGGAATAAAATTGTAAGCAGATTCTAAATAACGGCAAAAAGAAATCCCGTGAGTTTTTACACTCACGGGATTTTTTAATTCTCGCCATAAAACGCCCTAATACAGCGAAAACATATCTTGAAAAACCAACTTCAAATTATTTTGCCGGTTTAGCGGCAGGTTTTTTGCCTCCCTTGTGATGTTTTTTGTGTCCATCGGAAGACATGATGTTTTTGGAGGAATGCTCACGTGTGAAATTGCTGGAATGTGCCACGGTTGGCTTCGTTACGGGAGTACCCTTTTTTTCCGCTGTTGGCTTCAACCCGGAAGCTTTCGCTGTCTGTGGTTTTGGTTTTGCAGTTGCCGGTTTTTTGGTGGCGTGCGCTTTGGAAGCGTGTGTCCCCGTCGACTTGGCATGAGTTGCCGGCGCTTTTTGAGTCGTGGTTTGTGTTGCTTTAGCAGGAGCTTGTTTCAAATCGTTCGCATTTGCTGCACTGAAAAACAGGAATGCAAATGCGGCTGTCAGACTTAGAGTTTTCATTTTGTTTAAGATTAAGATTTGTTTTTCTGTCAATGGACTTACACCAAATATGTAGCAAACTTGAAACCACAATTTGCCAATTCGCTTCCCCAATCGTTAAAAAAAATTAAAATGGAATATTTTTTTCAAAGCGGCTCACCACCCTTCCATCCACTTATTCTTGGCACACTTGTACTAAATGTAACACGCACTGTGCCAAACCCGAAATTTCCAATTCGATCATCTGCAGATTTCCTTCGTAGATAACGAATTTCATATCCAAGTCGAACAACCATTATCTTTATCCAATGAACACCTATTTTGACTTTGAAGACCTGATCGCTTTGAAATCGCTCGAAAAGAAAACACTGGAGCGCGTCATTTATCACAATTGGCAGAACAAGATAAATCCCGAAGAGGTTTTTGAATTTCTCGATAAGCTGGAATTGGTTTTTACCGATGGAACCAAAATGGTTTTGGCGGCTTCTGAAGACACTCCACCGGGAATTTTTGTGGAAAAGGATTTTGACGCTGAAAAAAACAAGTTGTTGCTCCTGCATCAGTTCGGCGGAAAGATTGATTTCCAATCGGAAGACCTGACGGAAAATCCATTGTGGGAATTGGTGATCGGGAAAAAATTGATCAAGGTAGGTGTGGTGGATGAAGGTGACAATTGTTATTTGAATGATGCAATCCTTCTCGATTTCGGTGACGAGAAAATGGAAATCCATCCCGGAGTTGAAGGCTTGATTGCCGAACCTTGGGAAGACATTTGAAAATTCCTATTCAAAAATCCAATGACCCTAGAATCCAATCCAACATCAAACATCAACCATCAAACATTTGTTCACACGAAAAGTTTGTTGGTCGCGATTGTGCTTGTCTTGATTGGAAATTTTGCCAATGCACAATACGATGCGGAACGTTATCCCATCATTCCAAAACCTTATACGCTCCTTCCTTTCAATGGGGATTTCAATCTGAATTCCGAAACTGTAATCGTCACCGACAATCGTTTCTACAGGAAAGAGATTGAGTTTTTCCGTCAACAGGTAAAAAAATATTACAGCGTCGACCTGAAGTATGCGACGAAAAAAGTAAGCGGCAATTTCATTTACATTTCCGAAGACAGCACCGATATTCCCAATGAAGGTTACAATCTTTTCATCAATCGGAACGATATAAATATTTATGGCGGGCATGCGGGAATATTTTACGCGTTGCAGAGCTTATTCCAATTGTTCCACTTCACAACCTTGAATGGAAATGGCATTCCCCAATTTACAATCCCCTCCTGCTCCATTGTCGATCAACCGCGTTTTCCCTGGCGTGGAATGCACCTCGATGTGTCGCGGCATTTTTTCCCGAAAGAGGATGTGAAAAATTATTTGCGTTATATGGCCATGTATAAGTTGAACACTTTTCATTGGCATTTGACGGATGATCAAGGTTGGCGGATTGAAATAAAAAAATATCCGAAACTCACTTCAGTCGGTGCGTGGAGAAATGGAACAATCATCGGTCACCAGAATAATCCGACAGGAATGGACACGACGCGTTACGGTGGATTCTACACACAAGCGGATATCCGCGAGATCGTAAAGTTTGCCGATTCATTGCACATCACCATTGTTCCGGAAATTGAAATGCCCGGACATTGTTTGGCCATGCTGGCTGCATATCCCGAATTGAGTTGCACCGGTGGACCGTTTCAGGTTGCCAATAATTGGGGCGTGATTGAAGATGTGCTTTGTCCTTCTGAAAAAACTTTTTCATTCATTGATGATGTCTTGAAAGAAGTATGCGCGCTGTTTCCCGGAAAATATATACACATCGGTGGCGATGAATGTCCGAAGACAAGATGGAAAGCTTCCTCTTTCTGTCAGGATCTGATGAAAACAAATAACCTGAAAGATGAAGATCAATTGCAAAGTTGGTTCACGCAACACATTGTAAAGATGTTGCAGCAAAAAGGGAAAGAGGCAATCGGTTGGGATGAAATTCTCGAAGGCGGATTGGCGGATGGAGCGGCAGTGATGTCGTGGCGCGGCGAAGATGGCGGGATTGCAGCGGCGAAAGCAAAACACAATGTGGTGATGAGTCCCGGCGGTTACTGTTATTTCGATCATTACCAAAGCCAGAATGCAAATGAACCGCTTGCCATTGGCGGATTTCTTCCATTGGAAAAAGTGTATTCGTACAATCCCGTTCCCGCTTCATTGAGTGACGATGAAAAAAAATACATCATGGGCGTGCAGGCGAATGTGTGGACGGAATACATTCCCACATTCGCGCAAGTGCAGTACATGATTTTCCCGCGCATGTGTGCACTCGCGGAAGTGGCATGGGACGAACCGATCAATATGAATTTTGATTTTTTCGTCAAGCGTCTGATTCCGCAATTCCAGAATTGGGATAATGTGAAAATAAATTATGCGAAAAGCCTGTTTGAAATAAAAGCGAAAATTGAACGGGCGAAAGATGGCAATGGGGTTTTACTTTCCCTTTCGACATTATCCCCTACCGGAAAAATTTACTACGGGTTTGAAATGGGTGATGACAGCGTCGGGATTTCATATACCCAACCGATCCTCATTGATAAACAGGAAGAACTGTATGCTTATCTTTTGGACAGGAATCACCCGATTTTTCTTGGACGGGAATACCGGCAAAAATTTGAAATCAATCTTGCCACCGGGAAAAACATTTCACTCCGGAAAAATCCTTCGCCCTCTTACAGCACAGGAGGAAGTTCAACACTTGCTGACGGAATTGTTGGCAGAACAAATCCTTGGGTGGGTTCGCAATGGCTGGGATTTTGGGGAGACACATTGGACGCCATAATCGATTTGGGAAAAGACACAACCATTTCACATGTCAAAATCTACACACTTGATGATAAGAACAGTTGGATTTATTCCCCGGAGAATTACCGGATACAAGTTTCAAACGACGGTATCAATTTCACAAATGCAGTTCGTTCAGCGCATCAACCGGAAGAGTTAAGCCAATATTTTTTAAGTGAAAATCTCATGCAAACGAATACACGTTATGTGAGAGTCATTGTTTTCCCCTATGGCAAGATTCCCTCCGGAAATCCGGGTGAAGGAAATCCAGCTTGGCTTTTCGTTTCGGAAATAGAGGTGAAATGACCGGAGAGAATATTCCGGTCGATGGATTTTAATCCTGCGAAAAATTCAGCGATTTATTTTTGAGACTTTTTCTTCTTCTTTTTTTTCTTCACGGGCTCCTCTTCAACTTCCCAATAATCATCACCATAATCCACCAGGATTTCAGAATTGGCAGGAATGCTTTTTGTCGCAACGATATACGGTTTCCTTTTTATGATCTGGTATTCGGAATTATTTTCCACCTTTTTCGAAAGTGTTGCATTCGCATCATTCGCATAACGGGCAAGTGCATCGGGACAAGGCATTGCATCAATGCAATTTTTTGCCGAGATGTGAAAAACATAAGCCATGCTTTCACTTTTCCGGTAACGCCACTCCGCCTGTTTCCAAGTCAATTTCTCCCCTGTGTATTCCACAATGATAGCGCCCTTTTTTATCCTGGTCGTTGTGAAAAGGCCCTTTCCCGCATCCGGCAATCTTGATTTTTTTACGACTAGCATGGTTTTCATTTCAGGTTTTGAGTGTGCGAAAATAAACAGAAAATGGCTTGCATCGCCATTCGCAATTTGCAACCCTCAAGTTTCGATTCATTCCCTGCCGATTCGCTTGTTCGTAATCCGTAAATTCGCATCATTCCCAATTCGTTCACGATTGAAAAACATTCTCGAAATAGCAACATTCTCCTCTGAAGCGGCAATCATCGCTTCCCGATCGGGCGCGGACAGGATTGAGTTGTGCAGCGGTTATGCCGACGGCGGACTCACACCTTCATTGGGAACAATACGTTACGTCAAGGAAAATGTCAAGTGTCCCGTGTTCGTCATGATCCGTCCACGTGGCGGAGATTTCTGTTACAGCAAAATCGAAATTGAAATCATGAAACGCGACATTGAGGTTTGCAAAGAAATCGGTGTGGACGGGATTGTATTGGGAGCCTTAACCAAGGATTTTGAAATCAACAATAATTCAATGTTGCAACTTTGCAAATTGATAGCTCCCCTGCCCGTCACTTTTCATCGGGCATTCGATGTTTGTCATGATCCTTTTGAAGCGCTGGAAATTCTCATCGGATGCGGTGTAAAAAGGATTCTCACTTCGGGACAAAAATCTTCGGCTATGGAAGGTGCGGCATTCATTTCCGAATTGAATGCAAAGGCAAATGGAAGAATCATCCTCATGCCGGGCGCGGGAATTAATCCGGGAAATATTTCTGACCTTGTGAAACAAACCGGATGCCATGAATTTCACGCTTCAGCAAAACGCATTTCATCAAAATCGGATTCATTCGGATTCGGTGAAAATGTGTTGCCCCATCCGGAAATCATTCATGAATTGAAAGGGAAATTATTGTAATGGAAAAGATTGTTTTTCCACTGAAGCACAAAAGCACGGAGATTTTCAAATCGATCGGAAGTTGTTCGTGTCTTTTTGTTTTTGTTGCATTTTTTCTCTTGCCGAAATTTCTCCTTTCACAAACGGTTACACAAAACCTGAATTCGAATTGGCAATTTACAGAAGCGGGAAAAACAGATTGGTTGCCGGCCACCGTTCCAGGAACCGTTCACACCGATCTTTTGGCCAATGGAAAAATTCCCGATCCATACATCGGTACGAATGAAACGAAAGTGCAATGGGTCGAAACGAAATCGTGGGAATACAAACGGATTTTTGATGCTGATGATGCATTGATGAAATCGAAACACAAGGATTTGATTTTTGATGGACTCGATACATACGCTTTTATTTTTCTCAACGATTCACTTTTGTTGACGACTGAAAACATGTTCTGCACCTACAGAATCGATGTTTCCAAAATCCTGAAAAGGAAAAACAATATCCTGCGTATCATTTTCCGTCCCGCTTCTGAACTCATTGCAAAAAACAAGGCACTTTCCGATATACAGAATCTTCCCGGCGGCGATCGCGTTTTCATTCGCAAAGCGCAATATCAATTCGGATGGGATTTCGGTCCGCGTTTGGTGACGTGCGGAATCTGGAAACCTGTCCGATTGGAAGGTTGGAATGATTTTCAATTGCGCGATGTTTCCATTCAGACTTTTGCAGTTAAGAATGATACGGCGATCATGAACGTAAGTTTTTCCTATGCGGGAAAATTGCAGAAGAATGCCAAGTTTGTGATTTCAGATGGCAACACCGTTTTGAAAGTGTGGAATTCCCTTTCCAATGATCAAAATATTCCGGTGCTGACCATACGATCGACTTTTATTGTTCCACATCCACGGCTTTGGTGGTGCAATGGTTTGGGAAAATCCAATCTCTATCATTTTAAGGTTGCATTGCAAAATGGTAAGTCATCCGATGAAACAATTGTCACAACAGGAATCAGGACGGTCAGGTTGATTACCGTTGACGAAAAGACGGACAGCACTTTTTATTTTGAATTGAATGGTCATGCCGTTTTCATAAAAGGCGCCAACTGGATTCCGTGCGACAATTTCCTGCCACGTGTCACAACTGAAAAATATTATTCATTGTTGAAATCCGCGCAACACTCGAACATGAACATGTTGCGCGTGTGGGGCGGCGGTACGTATGAAGATGATAAATTCTATGATATCTGCGATTCGCTGGGAATAATGGTGTGGCAGGATTTCATGTTTGCCTGCGGCATGTATCCGGGCGACAATCATTTTCTCAGTGAAGTGAGTCGGGAAGCGAATGACAATATTGTCCGTTTGCAAAATCATCCCAGCCTTTCGTTGTGGTGCGGCAATAATGAAGACATGGAAGGATGGGAAAATTGGGATTGGCAAAAAGATTTCAAGTACACTGAAAAAGAGAAAAAGGAAATACTGGCCAATTACAATGCACTATTCGACATCAGTGCATTCCGCTCGGACGTTGGCAAATCGGCGGGAGTTTTGGGCGACCAATTGGAAGCGAATGAAATCAGTGTTTTCGATAATTACATTCCCACTTCTCCAACAAAAGGTTGGGGAAATCCTTCTGCCTATAAAAATGGCGATGTACATTATTGGGGAGTGTGGTGGGGAAAAGAACCTTTTTCCGCTTACGACAATCATGTCGGGAAATTCATGACCGAATATGGTTTTCAGGGGATGCCGGCACTTTCCTCCTTCCGGCTTTTTGACAAGGATGGAAATATCCTGCTGACAGATTCGACCATTTACGTACACCAGAAAAATGAAAATGGATTTGCGACGATTGATGAATACATGCAAAACAATTATCCGGTGCCAACCGATTTCAAGGATTTCAAAAACAGTGCCGACTTCTCGGATTACATTTATGTTTCGCAAGTGATGCAACGCGATGCAATTTCAAAAGCGATTGAAGCGCACCGTCGCGCGATGTCGTATTGCATGGGGACTTTGTTTTGGCAATACAATGATTGTTGGCCCGGAATAACCTGGTCGTCGATCGATTATTATGGACAGGAAAAATTATCGGCTTACGCCATCAAGGATTTGTATTCGCCATTGATGGTTTCTGTTACCGAAAGGAATGATTCCGTTTTTGTTTATGTGGTGAATGACGATTCGGTTTCGCACAAAGGAATTCTCGGTTTCCAATGGATGAATTTTTCGGGATGGAATGTACGTACGAGCATTGCGCAGACAAATGTGAATGGCGAAAGCAGCAACCTGATCGTTTCATTTCCAAGGAAAACAATTCTCGATACGCTTGCTCCCGAAAAAGGCGTGATGCATGTGGTGTTCAGTTATGAAGGCGATCGGTTCGTTTCCACCAACCATTATTTTGTCAAGATAAAATCGCTGCAGTTGCCGAAAGATCCCGGACTTTCAGCTGATGTGTCTTCGGTAAAAAATCCGAACGGGACTTACACCGTTACATTACGCACCATTTCATTGGTAAAAAATGTTTGCCTCTCGCTCGATGATGCGAAATTCAGTGATAACGGTTTTGACATGATGCCGAATGAAACAAGGGAAATCGAAATCACTTCAAAACTTTCACCCGACGAAATCAAGAACAGGTTGAAGGTACAGATGATGAATTCTTTTGTGCAGTGATGAAAATGTGGCGGGTGACAAGTGACTGGTGGCAAGTGAAATGAAAAAAGATTATTTTTTCCTGAACCAATTTCCTGCATCCAAATACCAAATCAGTTTTGCGGAAAAGGAATTGCTTTGCGGTGAATTGAAAATATAACGGGAATCCTCAATGTAATTGGCGCGGATCAAATTATCGGATGTGAGGATTGCATTCTTCCAAACAAAACTCAACTCGCTTCCGGGGAGGAATTGCCAAGTGAAAATCATGTCGATGTTGAAAGCGTTGAAACTCACGTCTGCATTTCCATTGTAATAGGCATTCTGCACTTTCCCATTTTCGTTCAACAGGAAATAGGAAGTGTAATCGGCCTGCGACCAATAATGCCGCACACGCAATGTCAATCCCATCCTGTTCGTGAAAATATAATTCAACGTCAATGTGTTTGTAATCGTATTGAGATTCCGCACACCGAAGAAAAGCGAATCGTTTCTGTAATCCACATAACCCACATTGTCCACTTTCTTTTCCTGCGACCATGTGTAAACGATGAATAATTTATCATTGATCCGCCATCTTGGACCAAGTGAGTAAGTGAAAATTGTCCGGTTGCGCTCGAGAAAAATCCGATAAAGAACCGTTGCATCCAACGCAAACTTTTTCCTGTAATCGGAAGAGATGAATCCGCCGAGCTCATAATTTTTCGGGTAAATCAGGAACCGTCCCGGAACACGCGGCTCGAAATAATCATAATTCTTGATCGGATTCAACAGCCAATTCGCACCGAACGTAAACCATTTCAACGTGGTGAAAACATGCTGCCCGGTGACCGTGAAAAAAGTATAATGACGGGGAATGAATAAATTACCCAAATCAAAATCGACAGTATTGAATGTGGAAATGAATTTTCCGAAAGGTTTATAAATGTTGAAATTCTGTGCAAGACCATAATCAATGTAGTTGTTCCGATCCTGATATCCCATGTCATTCGGATCGAATTTATCGGAGACAACCTTGTAGCGTGCAATGGCTGTATATTTTCCACTCACTTTTCCGCCATCAAAACTGTAACGGTAACCTGTCGTCGGTGAATTCTGCTGCGGAAGGAAAATATTGCTCATGTCGCTGTATCCTTCCAATGCATAATTATTTGTCTTCTCGCCCAATCGGAATTGCAGACTGCTCACATCCGCATCACGCGCACTTCCTGCACGCAACACGCTCGTGTTCAAGAATCCGATGTAGGAATTGTTTTTCAGTATCTTGTCAATCACCAACACGTTGTAATTCGTCAGCGCTTCCGTTTGGAATTTTCTTGTGTTGCCTGAAAGTGTATCCCGCAAGGTTGCAAATGCCGGAGCCGTCACGGCATTCAAAAATCCGACGCCCAATTTCCCGGGAGTCCTTCCCGTAATTTTTATCGCGTTGTATAATTTTGTTGTCGAAGGGTTGTCCGCAATTATTTCATGCGGTGCCAAGGAAGAATCAACGGTTGTCGCTCCGGTAGGTTGCGCACCAATTCTTCTCGAATAGAAAAGATCATTCTTGTTGAACAACTCAGTCCCTTCCGTAAAAAAATACCTTCGTTCATCGAACTTCACTTCGAATGGGGAAAGATTCAATACCACATTGTCACTCAACGCCTGTCCGAAATCAGGAATCAATGTGGCATCGAGTGTAAAACTTTCATTGATTCCATATTTCACATCCATTCCACCATTCAGCGAGTACGCATTGCTGTGACTGTAATTCTGCGCGTAGGCGGAAACGTAAGGCAACAAAGCCAAACGCACGGGAGAAACAATATTTGTCAACCCGTTCAAATCGCCACACTGGTTGATGACACCCAATTGATTCGGATCTATCGCATTCCAATAATCAATTTCACGGTAGCGTCTGATTTCCCTTTCGAAATTCAATCCCCATTGCTGCACATCCTTATTCGGAAAACGAATGGCCTGATAGGGAATTTTCATTTCACAACACCAACCCCATTTATCTGTCGTCACTTTGCTTTCCCAAACTGCATT
>CAYMZV010000067.1:0-16040 GCA_964394965.1 uncultured Chryseobacterium sp. | reverse complement strand
ATCGTCGATTTGCAGCGCACGTTCAATGCGCAGCGCAAGGCATTGCTCGACGCCATTTCAGATGGGACTATTGATTGCATTACAAGCGGTCACACTCCTGAAGATGTGGAAAACAAAGTGGTGGAATTTGATCTCGCCGCATTCGGAATGATCGGGTTGGAATCCGCTTTCGCACTCGCCTGCTCCGCCGATCATTTTTCTGCGGAACAATTGGTGAATGCGTTTTCAATCCAACCAAGAAAAATTGCCGGAGTAGAAATTCCAGTGATCAAGGTTGGGGAAAAGGCAAACCTTACGGTGTTCGATCCAAAAGCAAAATGGAATTTTTCCGCGAACGACATAAAAAGCAAATCGAAAAATACGCCGCTGGTTGGAAAAGAGTTGACAGGAAAAGTGATCGGTGTTTATTGCAAGGGCGTTTGGAATTGATCGGATGATTGAAAAAATGATTCTGCGTTTTCTTTTTGGCAAACTGTGCGAGCATATCAAGATTGTATAAAATCATTTGTCCCGTTTTTTTCCGCAAACGCAACTCTTCATAAAAATCTTCGTAGAACTTCCCAACACTGTTTTTTTCGAACGTTCCCTTCCGAAAAGATGATAGAACAACTTGTTAAAATAATCCAGTGTGAAAAAATATTTTTGAAAAAATTTGTTTTCTGTAAAAATGCGTCATACGTTTGCTGCGTTCAAATAAAAAATGAGAACAAAAAATAAAATGTTACAAGTAAGAAACATATCGATGACAGTTGCCACAGGGAAAACCGCTGGCAGCAACGCCATTGTCCGTTTTAGCAATAAAGACGAGGCGCGTTACGGGACTTCTTGCAACATAAGATGATGGATTAATCACTCAATCATAAATGCAAAAGTCCCGACCGAAAGTCGGGATTTTTCTTTTTATAAAAATACGAAGCGATGAAAATGGAAAAGGATCGATAACATAAAAGTTTATGTGTCAGACTGAAAATCTGAAAATGTTGGAGCGTTACCATCTCGATCCACAGTGGATTTTTTTTGGCTAAACCGAAAATAGTTTCGTCAAACAGGCCCGAGTCGCATAGCGGTTGATTGCACCTGATTTGTAATCAGGAGGGGAAATCCCACGCAGGTTCGAATCCTGCCTCTGGCTCAGTGCACTCTTGTTCTTTGAAATACCAATGCAGTTACCAATGTTTTTCCAATTCCGCCATGTGTAACGAACATGCGGGAACAACGGAAAACTTTGCAATGAATCGGCTTCGGCATTTGTGTGATGCTGCAAGTGCGGGTGAAAAAGATTCACATGATGATTTGCAATCCTGCGTCCCTATAAACGTGATGAAAGAAAACTGTTTGATTCCATTCGGAAAAATGATCCCGAAACATCGGGAGAAAAAAAATGATTCTCAGGAAAGATTCCGTCTTTTCAAAAAACATTTTGTCGTTCGATAAAATGACGTGAGAAAAATTTGATGGATGCCATTACATTCCGGATGAAAAAAAACAGAAACGCACTTGGGAATTCCGATCCTGAAATCGGGAGAAATGGAGAGATTCAGTAATCCTCTGCAATGGTATTTTTTATTGGCGTGTAATTCAGTGGTAGAATACCCGGCTGATATCCGGACTGTCGGAAGTTCAATTCTTCCCGCGCCAACTTTCATATGTGACATGGGGCCAGTGACAAGCGAAAAATAAGATGACGCATAGCTTAACGGCGAAGCGGGGTCCTGTTAAGACTCAGATTGTTGGTTCGAATCCAGCTGCGTCAGCAAAACAAGAAAGTGATGGTGAAACGAAAATTAAAAAATGAAAATGGTCCATTCGTATAGTGGCTTATTATATCCGACTGTCTATCGGAAGACGAGATTTCGATTATCTCATGGACCGCTTTTAAAAAAGCTGGCAGTGGTCAGCGGTAAATAAAAGTTGAAACAGGAATTAAAAACAACTGAAATGAAAACAGAAACAGACGAACCGTTCGAGAAAAATGTTCGGTTAGTTTATCGGTAGAACAACAGACTTTCTTTCTGTGGGGAACGGTTCGATTCCGTTACCGAATGCAACACATTTTGAATACGATATGAGAATATAAAATTGCGGGTGTCGTTCAGTGGAAGGACCGCTGGCCTCCAACCAGCAGACGAGTGTTCGATTCACTCTACCCGCTCTTGATTTTTGGCGCTTCAGGTTCAGTGGTGGAACACGATGCTTATATCATCATGGTCGGGAGTTCGATTCTCTCGGAGCGTACAAAATGGATTACAGATTACAAAAAAAATAAAATGGGTCATAGTTTAACAAGAAGAACAACTGTCGTAACAGAAGGTAGTGGTGCAAACCTACTTGGCCCACAAAAAAATCATGAAAAAAAAATGACAGCCTGAATAAAAATAAATGGGATATAGCTTAGTTCGTTCCAAAGCAGTAGTATCATAAGCTACCTATCATTGGTTCAAATCCAATTATCCCGACAACACGGACCCTAGCTCAACTGGTAGAGCACCTCGACTGTCATCGAGGCGGTTGTGGATTCGAATTCCACGGGGACAAATTATTAAACTCAAAATAAAATGGAAACAGAAAAGAAAAGCGCGGGCGACAAAATCAGTCCTCGTAGCTCAGTTGGCGGTAGCACCTCACTTTTAATGAGGGGGTCGCGTGTTCGAGTCACGCCGGGGACACTTTGAAAACAGGATATTCATCTCCTGAAAAAAAATGGGATATAGCTTAGTTGGTTGAAAGCAGTAGTCTTACAAACTACCTATCATTGGTTCGAATCCGATTATCCCGACTTAAAAGAAGCGGCAGTTGCTGAAAAAACAAATTGACAAACTAAAAAAAACATAAAATGGAAACCGACAGAAAAGCCCGAAGGAAATTTGTCTTCGTAGCTCAATTGGATAGAGCGTTCGCCTTCTAAGCGAAAGGTTACAGATTCGAGTTCTGTCGGGGACACAGTGAATTCAATGATTTGACGATTCAAAAAAACTGTTTTGATTGACAGCAAGTTCATTGGCAATTCTTGAATCATTGAATTTTCGAATCATTCTTCTGCGCCGCCGCTTTCTCTTTTTTCTGCTCCTGCTTGATCAGGAATTGCTTTCTCGATTGTGCGTATTTTTTCAGCTTCATGCATTTTTTTTCATCGGTTGAGAATGAAACCGCATTGCCGCCATAATATCCCTTGAAAAAAGCATTCGAGGAAATCACTCTCCCATTTTCGATTTTCAATTCCTTGAGGAAAGCGTTTTTCGAATCGCTGTAATAACCGCCCGTCTTGTCCAATGAAAGCACATAACTTTTATAAGCGGCCATTCTCAATTTGTTTTGGACAATGAGTGAATCATTCCATTCGATATATTTTTTTCTTGTCTCCTTGTAATATTCCTTTTCATTGAATGCTGCCTTATTCAGTTTCCCCAGCTGTTTGCAATATTTCATGTTTTCCTTCATCAGCACATCCATCTGTTTTACATAATGGGAATAAAGTGCGGCGGAAGAATCGACAACCCATTTTCCGGCGGGACGCATATTTTCGCCAATGCTGTCGCGTTGCTTTTCGCATTTGAAAATTTCCTTTTTCTGCAGGATCAAAACCGTATCAAAACTGTTGTATTCGAATTGACGGTAAAAAAGCGTGTAGCGTTGCGCCAACAATTCCCTTTGCAGGATTTGCCTTTTCTTTTTTTCCAATGCCACATAACCCGGCGCTTCATCCGCATGCAAGTTGAATGTCACATGTGAAATGCTGTCTTGGTAAGCCGCAATGTCATCCTCATTCGTATGAATCGCCTCTTCCAGATTCGCCCGATACGCCGCCTCATTCACCAATGCTTTTTCGGGCCGATCGATTTTTATTTTTTGTTTCCTTATTATTTTGGATTTCAATTTCAGTTTTTCATTTTCCACATCAAGGTGATGAATCATTTTCCGCGACACCGACATTTCCTTCGACAATTGTTTGTGTTCCTTTTCCTGCCGCTTGATCAAGGGAGTGTTTTCGGCAATCACCTGTTTCTTCATGCGCTGGTTCCTGCGCAAAAAATAATTCTCCTCGCGAACGGCATCATGCGAAGTTGCCATGAATGAAAAGGCGGCACTGTCCATTTGCAGCATCACGGAATCATACAAGGCAATCCGTTCCATGTAATTCTTATTCGTGTCTTCCGCATCCTGTAAAATCAACATCCCATTGATGAAATAACCGAGTGAAATATCCTGGTGATTGTACCTGTTGTAATTCACCGCCTCTTTCCCTTCGGCAATCATTTGCCTTCGTTCTGTCTCTGTTGTAATTTTCGGAATGGAGTCGAATCCGTTTTTGCAATTCACGGGCGCATCCAAAAAATGTTGTGTCGCCTGCGGATTCCATTGGAACGAATCGATCGGAACGGAACAATCCAGCAATTGCCAAGCCGGCGAAGAAGGCAAATGATCCAACACGAATTTTTCCGGACGCGCGAAAAAATAGTTGTCATTCCTTTTCTTTTTGTATTTCAATTTTTGCCGGTAAGGAATGTGAAACAGGAATTCAAGGGTCTTGCGGAAATATTGCCTTTTCATTTTTACGATTCCACTCGCCCAAGTCACATCGATAATTTTCCATTCACCATCCACTTGCACAACATTCCACGCATGCGAATCGAGATAAAAAGTATCGCGAGCCTCATACCAGGGTTCATATACATAACCCGGCACCACTTGCGCATTGATGTCGGCATATTTGCAAAGCGAATCGAACAGGATGCTGTAACCCAAACAAACCGTTTTGCGGAAAAACAGAATTGCGCCGGGCGAAGTGTGGCTTCCCCTCCCCGCTTGAAACGCCTTCACGTCATACCTGATGTGATGCGTTGTCCACAAATAAATGCTGCGCACTTTCAGGGAATCATTCGGCAATCCGGCGGTTAGCGCTTGCGACAATTTTCTTGGATTGAACGACGCTAAAAAAGGGGCACGTCCCAACCTGTAAGGCGTAACCTGTGCGCACAGGAAAATCGGAATGAAAAAAATAAAAAATAAAATCCGGAACCGCATTGGGGTGAATCTCTACAAATCTATAACTAATAAAAGACGGAAGGATACAGCAAAAGTTATTCCCAAATGCCGATTAATGATGAATGATCAGTGATGAATGATGAATGTTCGGATCGGTAAACATAAAAATGGTTAAAACGGAAAATGAGGAGCGGGAAAATTATCTTTTCCATTCGCATTTAACCCGCTCTGAAGGAGTCCTTCGGACTATCGCGGCTGATTGGGAGTCACTCTTTTCAAACTGAAACACCGTCTTCAAGATGATTATGAAGACGGTGTTTATGATGTAATTGAAAAACACAAAATCGCATCAAAGGCTGCGATTATTCCTCAGCCATATTCGTATACACTTCCTGCACGTCTTCGTCCTCCTGTATTTTTTCTATCATCTTGTTCACTTCCTCCCTTTGTTCGGGAGTCAATTCAATCAGTGCATTTGGAATGCGCATCAATTTCGCCTCGATGACGGGAATTTTTGCCGCTTCCAAACCTTTCTGCATATTTCCGAATTCGGAAAAAGGGCATTGCAGATAAACCTCATCCTCGTTTTCGGCGCCTTCAATATTGTCGAGACCGCAATCAATCAGGTTCAATTCCACTTCATCCATATCCAAACCCGCCGTTGAAATGCGGAATACGCCTTTGTGTTCGAAATTGAAACTCTGTGATCCGGAATTTCCCAATTCACCACCGTTACGATTGAAATGAACACGCAAATTCGAAACCGTGCGTGTCGGATTATCCGTTGCCGTTTCCACAACCACTCCGATTCCGAACGGACCTTTTCCCTCGTAAACGACTTCATGGTAATTGGTGGTGTCCGCTTTTCCAGACGCTTTTGCAATGGCCGCATCCACACGGTCTTTCGGCATGTTCACCGCTTTTGCATTTTGCATGCAAATCCGCAAACGGGCATTTGTCTCCGGATTTCCACCGCCTGCCTTTACGGCAATCGCAATTTCTTTTCCGACACGTGTAAATTGTCGCGCCATTTGTCCATAGCGCTTGAACATTTTATGTTTCCGTTTTTCAAATACGCGGCCCATTTGAGTTATTTGTTATTGGCGATTAGTGATTAGGAAAATTGAATTGCAAAAATAGGAAAATCACTGTTTCCATTTACAAAATACCCTTTGAAGATGGCGTATCGGCTTGAAAGTTGAAAGGTTGAAAAGTTGGAAAGTTGCTACGGGATTTTTTCAACTTTCGATCATCACCAACAATCGTAAACCGTCAATCCCAAATCGAAAATCCTCATTTCGGATATTCCACTCTCACGTGATAAATGCTTCTCAATTTTTTCTTGAAGATTTTCTTGATAGCGGAAATGTCTTTCATGGTAATGTCCGCATTGTCGAATTGATGCTGGTCGGCCTGGTGATCGATCATGCGTTCCACCAAACCGTCAATGCTTTCCGCATCGTATTTCTGCAAACTCCTTGACGCGGCCTCAACGGTATCCGCCATCATCAGCACGGCTGTTTCCTTTGAATACGGAATGGGTCCGGGATAACGGAACAATTCATCATCCACAATTTCATCCGGATTATTCTGTTTGTACAATGTGAGAAAATAGGCGGTGTTCGTCGTGCCGTGATGCGTGCGGATAAAATCAACCACCTGATCGGGGAGTTTTGCCGCTTTCGCTTTTTCAATTCCGCGAATGACATGCGAAATGATGATGGACGCACTTTCTTCAAAACTCAATTCATCATGCGGATTGATTCCCGTCGCCTGATTCTCTATGAAATAAATCGGCATGTCGCCTTTTCCGATGTCGTGATACAATGCACCTGCACGCGTAAGCAATGAATTCCCTCCCACCCTGCGAATGGCCTCTTCGGCAAGATTGGCAACCTGCATGGAATGCTGAAATGTTCCCGGCGCTTTTTCCGCCAATTCGCGCAACAACGGATTATTCGTATCCGCCAACTCCAACAGCGTAACATCGGAAACGAAGCCGAACATTTTTTCGAAAATAAAAATCAACGGATAGGCAAGCAATACAAGCACCGCACTCACTCCATAATTCTCAAAATCGGCAAGATGCAGTGAACCGATTTCCCCGTCACTCACCGTATTGATTGCAATATCCAACACCGTGTATGCACCGAGAATGGCCATCACCGAAATGAATAATTGCGATCGGTTACGCATGTTGGCAATCGAAAAAATTGCAGTGATTCCGGCAAGCACCTGAATGAACAAAAAAGAAAAACGGTCGCCCGGCATATTGATCGTGATCATCATGATCGCGAGCAGGTGTGTGAACAGGGCGATGCGTGTGTCGAAAAAAGCGCGCATGATGATCGGTAAAATGCAGAATGGCAATGCGAGCAATGGAACCGTATCAATCAGGTTCGGAATGTAGGACATGCATACCGTCAACACCACCATCAGCAAGATGAAAAGCAAACGTGCATCGTTTCCCAAAATTTCCCTTCGGAACAGGCGCAGAAACTGGAATAAAATGAAAAGGCAAAACGCAATGAGAAATATTTGTCCCAGCAACACCTCCAGATTATTTCCGCCCTGCTGTTCCAATTTATATTCTTCCTGAAGCGAAATCAGTTTCTGGTAAATCTCATCGTCCACAATTTCGCCCCGACTCACAATGATTTGTCCTTTCGTCAATGCGCCGCGTGTGGGGGAAATGTTTTCCAACGATTGCTGGAGCGATTTATTCGTCAATGAAGAATCGTAAACGATATCGGCGTGAAAAGTCTGCTCGCCATAATTGCTTTTCCAGAAATCAATTTCAGCTTTGGTGAGTTTCGATTTGAAAATGGAGTCGGCCGAATTCGGATCGTTGAATTCCCCCAAACGGTGTTCTTCCGCAACATTTCCCTTTACAATCAGCACCATATCCTGCGGTCCCTTTTGCACTTCATTCGTCACCGCACGGATTCCATTCTTATAAAGTTCATCAACCGTTTTCAGGATGTGATCCACTTTTTTTTGATCTTCCGGCAAAAGCTTTCCCTGTTCGGCAAAAGGCGGAAAAAGCCCATTCAGTTTTTCGTCAAATCGGAAATACGGAGTGAAATTCTTTTTCAGGTCGTTCTGCTCATTCGCAATTTCATCGGCCGATTTTTTTATTGCAAAATCAAACGGCGCTGAAAGATTATCGTGCAACCATGGATGGCCTTTCAGATCGGATAAATCGTAACGGAATTTGTATTCACTCGGATAAAGCCAAACAATGATCACGAGACTTGCCACAAAAAGAAATCCCTTGTAAAGCAGTGCGTGACGATCGCGGATGAAAGTGAAAAGTTTATTCATGGAAAATACGTGAGCGCGAATTTACTTAAAAGGGACGTGGGACTTGAGACGCGGGACTTGAGATTTGAAGGTGTTGAGAACTATTAATAATTATCACATTTTTACATCCCGCTTCCTGCATTCCACGCCCCGTTTTTCGTCGCCAAATTGGTAACTTTGCGAAGTTTTTTACTAACTGAAAAATCAATTTTATGAAAGAAGTGTATATCGTTTCCGCTGCCCGTACTCCAATCGGAACTTTCGGCGGTGGACTCTCAACAGTTTCCGCAACCCAGCTTGGCGCAGTCGCCGTAAAAGCTGCAGTGGAACGTGCCGGTGTAAAACCCGAAGACGTGAATGATGTTTTGATGGGAAGTGTTTTGCAGGCGAATCTCGGACAGGCTCCTGCGCGGCAAGCTGCACGTTTCGCAGGTTTGCCCGATAACGTGAACTGCATGACCATCAATAAAGTTTGTGCGTCGGGAATGAAATCCGTGATTTTCGGTGCACAGGCAATCATGCTCGGCGATTCTGAAATTGTGGTTGCTGGTGGAATGGAAAACATGTCGATGGCGCCTTATTATGTCGAGAAGGCTCGTTACGGTTTCAAATATGGTCACGGACAATTGCTGGATGCGATTGTGAAAGATGGACTGACGGATGTCTATCATCAAAACCTGATGGGAAATTCCGCAGAGCTGTGTGCGGCAAAATATAAAATCACACGCGAACAGCAGGATGCATTCGCAGTTGAATCTTACAAAAGAAGTGCAGCCGCCTGGAGCGCGGGAAAATTCAAGGATGAAATTGCACCGGTGACCATCACAAGCAAAAAAGGCGATGTTGTTGTTTCCGAAGACGAGGAATATAAAAATGTCAAGTTCGACAAGATTCCGACGTTGAAACCCGCTTTCCAAAAAGACGGAACGGTAACCGCTGCAAACGCTTCCAAAATAAATGACGGCGCTTCTGCAATGGTTTTGATGAGCAAGGAAAAAGCAAATGCACTCGGAATAAAACCGCTTGCAAAAATCATCGCTTATTCGGATGCCGAACAGGCGCCGGAATGGTTCACCACTTCACCGTCAAAAGCGATTCCATTGGCAGTTGCCAAAGCCGGATTGAAAATGAGCGACATCAATTATTTCGAAATCAACGAAGCGTTTTCCGTTGTTTCATTGGCGAATAATCAATTGCTCAATCTCGATCCTTCCAAGGTTAATGTGAATGGCGGCGCAGTGGCACTCGGTCACCCACTCGGAAGTTCCGGCGCAAGAATACTTGTAACGCTCATTCATGTCCTCCAACAAAACAAGGCGAAATATGGAGTGGCCGGAATCTGCAACGGAGGTGGCGGAGCAAGTGCAATCGTGATTGAAAACCTTTCTTGAAAAAAATTAAGTGATCAAGTGATTGGGGTAATTGGGAAATGAGGAGTTGTTTTTTTAAATCCTTCCCCGATTACCCCAATCGATTTAATCAACCAAATACCAATTACAAATCTTCACTTCAATAAATGCACGGAGTAGTTCACCTAAGCGCAATACCTGTTCGAAGAGAACCTTCCGATAAAACGGAAATGGTGACTCAACTTCTTTTCGGCGATGCGTTTCAGGTGTTGGAACAAAAGGAAAATTGGCATCGCATCATCACGGCGTGGGATCATTACGAAGGTTGGATCGACCGCAAACAATATCTACCCGTTTCCAAAACCACTTTCGACAATCTCAATCAGAATCCAGCTCCTGTCTCTTCCGAATTATTCCAATTGATTACGGACGATAAAAACAACGAGTCATTTCCGATTGTATTGGGCAGTTCGCTTCCATTTTATTCCGGCGGAAAATGTCAAATTGAAAACCGGATTTTTTCATTTGAAGGAAATGCACGTCCATTTGAAATTCCTTCCAACAGGAATTCCATTGTTGAAACGGCCATGCTTTTCCAGAATGCACCTTATCTCTGGGGTGGACGGACGCCACGTGGAATCGATTGTTCGGGTTTCACGCAAAATGTTTTCAAGGCAAATGGCTTCCGCTTGAAACGCGATGCTTGGCAACAGGCGGAAATGGGTGAAGCCTGTTCTTTTGTGGAAGAGGCGCAACCCGGCGACTTGGCTTTTTTCGACAATGAAGAAGGAAAAATAATTCACGTCGGAATTGTAATCACCGACAATAGGATCATTCACGCTTCCGGAAGGGTGCGCATTGACCATTTCGATCACTATGGAATTTTTACACCCGAGCGGGGCGGTTACACGCACAATCTTCGCGTGATAAAAAATATTTTCTGATCCCTTTTAACTTTTCCTCACAATTTCTTTTCGTTTCCGCATTTTTCTCTTTGTAATTTAATGCCAAGATGAAACTCCGCGCCTTTGTGAATTTGTTGCAAAAACCTCTCCTGCTCGGTTTTCTTCTTACAATTTCCATCGCTTCCATTTTACTTTTTTCAAATTTCTCCACGCAACCGATTCCTGTCGCGAAAGAAAAAACAAATGCGATGGACACAAGTGCACTTGAAACTGCAACTGCAATTCTTTCATCCGATACATTCAGTCTCCCCGATTCTCTCTCAAAAATCGATACGCTTCTTGTTGCACATAAAAGCGCTTACCGAATGAATCTGTATGCAAAAGGGAAATTGCTCAAGACTTACACCATTGCACTCGGACAAAATCCAATCGGTCCGAAACAGCAACAGGGTGACAATAAAACACCGGAAGGAAATTACCGAATCATTCAAAAATCACGCGGACCGTTTGAAGGCGACTATTCACAATATCTCGGAGTAGCATGGATGAGAATAAATTATCCGAATGATGCCGATGCAATTGCAGGACTGAAAAAGGGTTGGCTTACAAAAGCGCAAGAGCAATCGATTTTCGATGCGAATGAAAAAGGAATTGCTCCACCCAAAAGCACAAAGCTCGGAGGCGGAATCGGCATTCATGGCTGGTGGGGTGACTGGCCGGGAAACGACAGACAGAATTTGACGTGGGGTTGCATCAGTGTGCAGAATAAGGATCTGGATGATTTGTACAATAAAATTCCATTGGGCACAACGATTGTGATTTTGGAATGACGTTTTTTTTCAGTCTGGAAATCCACCCGACTAATCCGCAAAATCCGCAGACAACATTCTCCACGCTCCACCCAAATTCTCAATGATGTTTCCCGCCGTCATTCCATGTTGCGAATGAACCGAAGCGGAAATGTCCCCCGCAAGTCCGTGCGCATACACACCGAGTATGCACGCGCTTTGTGGATTGTATCCTTGCGCGCGAAGAGAGGTAATGATTCCTGTCAACACATCACCGCTTCCTCCCGTTGCCATTCCTGGATTTCCCGACGAGTTGAAAAACACGGATCCATCGGGACAGGCTATGGAAGTGTGCGCACCTTTCAGCACAATGTAAATTCCATTTTTCACGGAGAGTTCGCGTTGTGTTTTCATCCTTTCAAAACCGCTTTTATGTTTTTCAGTCAAGCGATCGAATTCACCGGGATGAGGAGTGAGGATTGTCCCTTTCGGTAAAAATGCAAGCCATGTTTTATTCTCGGCAAGAATATTTATTGCATCCGCATCCATCACCAACGGGCCGACATATTCATTCAATGCCAATTTCAAGGATTGCACCGTTTCTTTTTCCATTCCCATTCCCGGACCAATTCCGATTGCTGAAAATCCGGAATTCTTATTTGCACCGAATGCGATTCTTCCCGAAATGAAATCCTCTCCTTCGCTTGCATCCACCATCGCTTCGGGAACGGCAACCTGAAGAATGTAATTCCCGCATTTCGGAACGGTTGCTGTGACCAATCCAACTCCAGAATTCAAACAGGCGCGCGTGGAAAGGATTGCCGCGCCGATTTTCCCCATGCTGCCTGCAACAATCAATGCATGGCCGAAAGTTCCCTTGTGTGAAAATTTTGTTCTTGGTTTTAAAAATTGCTTGGCAAAAGAATGGGTAATGAAATGGAATGGGGTTCGGGCTTCTGCAATGAATTTTTCATCGAGACCGATATCGAGCACATGGAATTCACCGGCAAAAGGAAAATTTTCCGCGAACAGAAAAGAAATTTTCGGTTGTTGGAAGGTCAATGTATGTGCCGCACGGATCACATGTGTGTATGAATTTTTCAGATTGTCATCGCCAAAAAGTCCGGAAGGAATGTCAATGGAAATTTTCGGAATGTTGACGGCATTCAATTTGTCAATGAGCTGTGCTGCGATCGATTCGGGTTCGCGCGACAATCCCGATCCGAAAATCGCATCGATGATAAGCGGATTGTTTTTCGGGGAAAAGGAAATTTCGTCGGTATCGGAAATGATCTTGAATGGGATTTTATTTCTTGACAGCCGTTCGAGATTCGTGGAAAAATCTTTTGAGTCGGAAGAAGAAGCCTTGACGACAAACACATCCATTTCACAACCCGCATCCGAAAGTTGCCGTGCAATTGCCAAACCATCACTTCCGTTATTTCCATTCCCGCAAAAAAACAGATAGTGAAAATCCTTCCCGTAATTTTTCAGCAGCCAAGCTGAACATTTTTCCGCCGCACGTTCCATCAGATCAATTGAAAGAATCGGCTCATTCCCTATTGTGTATTTATCCGCGTCACGAATCTGTTCAATGGAAAGTATTTTCATTTCTGTTTTCAGGAATTAGCGGCAACGGCGGCAATGATGATCAGGATAACCAAACCGAAAAGCGAAAGTCCGATTGTTCCGCAGGTTTTTCCCGTTCTAGCCCTGCGCAAGGAATCTTCAGTGTATCGGCCCGGATATTTTGAAAATTCACGTATCCCGTTTGATCCGTTTACAATGGCGACAATATTCAAAATGATGCCGATGACATTCCAGAAAAGTACAATTCCGATTATGCCGCAAACCTGTGCAGTCCCCGAAGAGGGCAAATCGATTTGCATGCCGCCCTGATAATTCCCGAAAGGCTGATAACCGCCGGGAGGAGGCGGAAATTGCGGATTGTAATTCGGTGGGAACTGCTGTTGGAATCCGCCGGGAGGAAATTGCGGCTGGTTATAATTAGGAGGGTTTTGCGGTTGATTGTAATTCGGCGGCTGATTGTAATTCTGATCAGTCGGTGGATTCTGGCCTGGATTTGTTTTCGGCCAAGTCGTTGGATCGAAAGGATCGTATGGTCGTTCTGACATGTGAATTGTTTTTTATTTATCTGCCAAAAGAGGAAAAAAACGAAACGATAAAAACAATGTAGATGATGAAAACCACAAAAATCAGAATGGACAAACTCAATCCGATGATTGCGCATATCCTGCCTGCGCGCACATTGCTGCAGGAATTTTGCGAGAACATTCCCGGATTCGCTTCCATCAACCGATTCGCCTTGTTTGAAAGTACCAATGAAATGATGGAACAGATCAATCCTGGAATTGCATAACAGAAAGCGCCAACGATGGAAATGATTCCAAGCGCAAGAATTGCTCCGGCATTGGGAATATCGCGTTGCATTCCGAAAGGGATCTGTCCCTGCAACTGCCAAGGCGGAACCTGTTGATACGGATTTTGCTGATACGGATTTTGCTGATACGGATTCTGCTGGTTATTCGGTGGCGGCTGATTCCAATTATTCTGATCGTTTGGATTGAATGGAGGCGGAAAAGGTGGAGTCATTTGAAAAAGTTTGTGACGGAAAGTTAAAGAAATGAAGGGAACGGATTACACTTTGTACGAATTTACGAATTCGTGTTTTCGAAAAGTGTAAATGGGAATTTCGTTGATTCGGAATTCGTTTCCTGAAAATCAACCATGCAGATGGACTACAACTTCCTTGAAAATATAACTGACCACAATTGTCGATGCGGTAAAAATATAAAACACCATCAGCAATTTCGCCCCGTTTACGAAGCGGAATTTGAGATGAAGGAAAAGAAAAATGAAAGTGAAAATGACGGGCAACAGGGCCGGATATAAATGGAAACTTTCGTGAAGATTTCCTTGCAGCAAAGCCAGAAAGGAACGCTGCAGTCCGCAACCGGGACAATCCATTCCTGTAACGGCCTTGAACGGGCATGGAAGCAAATGATTTTCCAGCCAGTTCAAGTCCATTGACAGAAATTATTCTAGTGATACATACTTGACGCGTTGCTGATTGCCGTGCCGATGAACACAAGCACAACGATGTAATAAATCCACACCAAAGCTCCCACACAAAGTCCGATTATGGAACAGATTCTTCCGGCATTCAGATTCTTGTAAGAAGCTTCTTTATACATGGAAGGATTTGCCTCGTATGCTTTTTTGCCGGCACCTGACATGACAAGTCCGATTGTTCCGAGAATTGGACCAAGACCGCAAATGACGATTGCGCAAATACCCATTACGAGTACGAGCGTCGCATTCGGTACATCTTGTTGCATTCCCATTGGATTATTGCCCATCGGGTTTTGCTGATAAGGATTTCCCTGCGGCGGATTTGGCGGGAAGGGAGGATTCTGGTTTTCCATAGTGTAAGAGTTGTTTTTTTTCTTGAGTTGGCTAAGATAAACAATTCTTAAAATCCCAAAAATCATTTAAACGAATGAATTACCAATAAAACACAATCAGCTGGCAATCAAAACGATATCCGACAACAAATAATTACTATCGACTACAAATGATTAACAACCGAATAACGGAAAAAGGGCCCCACATCTTTGCAGCATCAAATCAATTCCAATTACAGTTAGCAGATTTCAAATTGCAAATGACCACGGTAAACCACCACAAAAAAATCTGAATGTCGAGAGCATCTGAAATCCGCCCATCTGGAATTTGAATTAATATGCAAGCGTAAATAAATCGACAAACATTAATTTTTAAAAACAAACCTTACTTATGAAAATGGATCTGCAGCGTAACAATGTACAATTGATCGGGAATCTCGGAATGAACCCTGAAGTGAAATCAACATCGACAGGAAAAAAAGTGGCGCGGTTCACTCTGGCGAATGTGGCATGGAAATCAAAAGGATCGGAAAAAACCTCTGTTGTCAATTGGTTCAACCTCGTAGCATGGGAAACACAAGCCGACATTGCCGAACAATATCTTTATAAAGGAAGAAAAGTCGGCATCAGCGGAAGACTCATTACAAGAACGTGGAATGACAAGGATGGGAAAAAACACACGATGACGGAAATAGTCGTGAATGATATTGTGATGATGGATGAACCGACTGTTCAGAAAGCGGCGTGATTTGATTTTTATTGGGGAAGAAGTCCTGGAGAGAGGGCTTTTTCTTCTTTATTAGTTGGCGGCAGGAGAAAAGCGGCAGGGGCAGTTTAAAAAGCAAAAATAAAAAAATGGATTCGGGGTTTAAAAATCTTAATGTGTATAAGCTTTCATTTCAATTGGCAAGTCGCATTTTCAAAATGACAAAGAGTTTTCCAGCTGATGAAAAGTTTGAGCTGTCGTCTCAAATAAGAAGATCTTCCAGATCTGTTTGTTCCAATATAGCTGAAGGATATAGAAAACGGATTTACCCTAAACATTTTATCAGCAAAATGACTGATGCTGATAGTGAGTCATCTGAAACTTGCGTCTGGCTTGACTTTGCGCTTGATTGCGGTTACATTTCACTTGAGGAATTCAAAACAGCAATTCAGCAATATGATGAAGTCGGAAAAATGCTTGGAGGCATGATTAATAATCCCGAAAAATTTAAGCCCAAAACAAGGACTCCAGATTGAACAATATTTTCTTCCAGCTACTGCCGCTTTTTTCCCTTCCGCTTA
>CAYMZV010000066.1:0-16396 GCA_964394965.1 uncultured Chryseobacterium sp. | reverse complement strand
GGAAGCGTAACGGTTGCAACCGGTGGACAGTGGACGGGCGGACTCGGTGTTTTCACTCCGAACAACAATACGCTGAACGCAACGTATACTCCGACAGCAGCAGAAATTGCAGGCGGAAGTTTAACGCTCACCTTGACGACAACCGGAAACGGAACCTGTCTTTCCGCAACGGATCAGATGGTGATCAATTTCACGCCGGCTCCAACAGCGAATGCAGGAGTTGACCAAACGGTTTGTGCAAACAATTCCGTTGTTACGCTCAATGGAACTTTCACGACAGCGGCAGGTGCGGCATGGACAGGAGGAGCGGGAACATTTACGCCGAACAACACAACGATGAATGCAACGTACACTCCAACTGCAGCGGAACGGCTTGCAGGAACAGTGACGTTGACATTGACCACAACCGGAAACGGAACATGCAACGCAGTGAGTGACCAAATGGTAATTACCATCACACCATCACCAACTGTGAACGCCGGTCCCGATCAAACAAAATGCGGCAACAATGCAGCAACAACTTTGGCTGGAGCAATTACAGTTGCAAGCGGTGGACAATGGTCGGGTGGAACGGGAAGTTTCAATCCGTCGTCAACCGCACTCAATGCGGTTTACACTCCGAGTGCAGCTGAAATTTCCTCAGGAAGTGTTACACTCACTCTGACATCGACCGGAAATGGAACGTGCAATTCGGTGAGTGACCAGATGACAATTTTCTTCACCTCACCGCCAACAGCGAATGCCTGTCCCGATCAAACCAAATGTGCAAACAACGCGACGACAACTTTGGCGGGAAGCGTAACGGTTGCAACCGGTGGACAGTGGACGGGCGGACTCGGTGTTTTCAATCCGAACAACAATACACTCAACGCAACTTACACTCCGACAGCGGCAGAAATTGCAAGTGGAAGTTTAACGCTCACATTGACCACAACCGGAAATGGAACCTGTCTTTCCGCAACGGATCAGATGGTGATCAATTTCACCCCTGCGCCAACTGTCAATGCAGGTGCGGATATAACGGTTTGTGCAAACAATTCCACAGCAACCCTGAATGGATCTTTCACCACTGCGACAGGTGCAGTGTGGACAGGAGGAGCGGGAACATTTACGCCGAACAACGCAACAATGAATGCAACGTACACTCCAACTGCAGCGGAAATTCTTGCAGGTGGAGTAACATTGACATTGACTACAACCGGAAATGGAACCTGTATCGCCGTGAGTGACCAGGTGGTAATCACCATTGACCCTTCTCCAATTGTCAATGCGGGAGCGGATATAAATGCATGTGCAAACAGTGCAACGGTTTCATTGAATGGACAAGTGTTCAACGCAGGCGGTGGAATCTGGTCGGGCGGCAGTGGATCATTCTTCCCGAACAATACAACACTCAACGCAGTCTACACACCGAGCGCAGCTGAAATTTCTGCGGGAAGTGTAACATTGACATTGACATCAACCGGAAACGGTTCTTGCAATTCAGTGACAGATCAAGTAACCATTTTCTTTGCACCGTCACCGATTGCAAATGCAGGAGCGGACCAAACGGTTTGTGGAAATAATTCAACGGTCAACCTGAATGGATTTGTGAATTTCTGTGCGGGCGGACAATGGTCGGGCGGGCTCGGATTATTTTCACCTTCGGCAAATGCATTGAATGCAACCTATACGCCGACAGCCGGAGAAGTTGCAGCGGGATCCGTCACGCTTGTGCTTACCACAACCGGAAACGGAACATGCAATCCGGAGAACGATCAAATGACAATCAATTATACACCTGCTCCAACCGTAAGCGCAGGTTCGGCATTGACATCTTGCGCAAATAATCCTTCCGTAATTCTCAACGGATCATTCACTGTTGCAACAGGAGTGATTTGGTCGGGTGGAAGCGGGGGATTTTCCCCGAGCAACACTGCACCGGGGGCAACCTATACTCCAAGTGCGGCGGAAATTTCGGCGGGAGGATTGACGTTGTATTTGACCACAACCGGAAATGGAACCTGTTTACCGGTTGTTGACAGTGTTCAAATTACCATTACGCCTTCTCCAACTGTCAATGCAGGATTGGATGTAACCACTTGTGTCAACATCCTGAATATTGCATTGAGTGGAAGTGTTTCCGGACCGACGAATACGGGAATATGGACAACATCGGGAACAGGAACATTCACACCGTCGAACACCACGCTCAACGCAACTTACCAATGCAGTTCTGCAGATTCCGCAGCAGGAACAGTAACACTCACATTGACATCAACCGGAAACGGAGCATGTACTCCGGTTACCGATCAAATGACAATTTCAATTCTTCCTGCAGGAACTTCAAATGCAGGTCCCGATCAAACGGTTTGCGGAAACAATGCTGCAACAACATTGAACGGTGCAGTGGGTGGCGGCGCGACAACAGGAGTTTGGGGAACAACAGGAACGGGAATTTTCCTTCCAAACACTGCGGCACTCAATGCAACGTATGTTCCGAGTGCAGCCGATATTGCAAATGGGGGAGTGACCATTTATCTCACGGCAAACAGTTGCAATCCGGCAGTGGACAGTTTGTTGATCACGATTACTCCGGCTCCGGTTTCAAATGCAGGTCCTGATCAAACCATTTGTGCGACGATTACAACAGTCACATTGGCCGGAACAATAACGGGAGGATCGTCAACAGGAATTTGGACAACAAGCGGCTCAGGAACATTCACGCCATCGGCAACAACATTGAATGCAACTTATAATCCGAGTGCAGCCGATGTCGTTGCGCAAACCATCACATTGACGCTTACATCAACGAACAATGGATCTTGTGTTCCGGATGTGGATCAAATGACATTGAACATTTTCCCGACAGGAACTGCAAATGCGGGACCCGATCAAATCATTTGCGCGAACAATCCGAATGTGACGCTCTCGGGAGTTCTCGGTGGCGGTGCAACGCAAGGGCAATGGAGTACAACAGGGTCAGGGGTTTTCTCGCCGAATGACACTGCATTGAATGCAACCTACATTCCAAGTGCAGCCGATTTGATTGCGGGAAGCGTGAGCATTGTCTTGACGGCGACAAACAGCTGCAACAACGCAATCGATTTCATGAATGTGATTTTCACTCCCGCTCCGGTGGTTGATGCGGGAACAACACAATTTACCTGTGGTGTGAATCCGAATGTGATTCTAAATGGAAGCATTGCAAATGCAACCGGTGGAATTTGGAGTGGCGGTAACGGAACATTCACACCGAACAACACAACGATGAATGCAACGTATATACCGACAGCGGCGGAACAGGCTGCAGGATTTGTTTTATTGACACTCACATCGACAGGAAATGGAAATTGTTCGGCGGTTTCAGATACGGTTTCACTTCACTTTTCTCCGGGAATTGTTGTGAATGCGGGACCCGACCAATCGGTTTGCATCAGCGCGACATTTACACAAATGCAGGGAATTGTTTCCAACGGATCCACAACCGGAGTTTGGTCAACACTCGGATCGGGAACATTCTCACCGAACGACAGTGCCTTGAATGCGTTGTACACTTTCAGTTCGGCAGACACGGCAGCCGGAAGCATCACACTCATTCTCACTTCCACCAACAATGGCGTTTGTCCGGTTGAGCACGACACCATGGTTGTGACATTCGGTCCGAGCGCCTTCGCATACGCAGGAACCGATCAATCCATTTGTTCTTCTACATCGACAATTACGTTGAATGGATTTGTAACAGGTGGTGCAACGCAGGGAATGTGGACAACAACGGGCAATGGAACATTTGCACCGAATGATTCCACACTCAACGCAGTGTATACCATCACACCATCCGATGTGGCAGCGGGAACATTGCAATTCATATTGACAACAACCGATCAGGGATCCTGCAATGCCGGAATCGATACTGTTGTTTACACAATTGCACCAACGTCAATTGTAAATGCCGGCGGTGATGTCAGCATCTGTGCCGACAATTTATCCGTTCCTCTCGGAGGAAATGTGAGTGGCGCATCTACAACCGGAATCTGGAGTACACTTGGATCGGGAAGTTTTGTTCCGAATAATCTTGCACTCAACGCAACTTACATTCCAAGTGCAAGCGATTCATTCGCCGGAACCGTAACGCTTGTGCTTACGTCAACGAATACGGGTTCATGTACACCGGAAACCGATACCATGGTTGTTACCATTACAGAACCGGCAACCGTAAATGCCGGTGTGGATCAAACAACCTGTTCGCAAGGAGCAATGGTAAGTCTCAATGGAACTGTCAGTGGTGGAACAACAACAGGAATATGGTCGACATTGGGAACTGGAACTTTCTCTCCGAGCACCTCGACGTTGAATGCAACCTACACCCCTTCACCGGCCGATCTTGTTGCAGGAACGGTTTCACTTGTACTGACATCAACCGGAAATGGAATCTGCACTCCGCGTACCGATACGATGGTGATCACAATTATTCCAATGCCGATTGTGAGTGCCGGTCCCGACAGGATTGTTTGTGGAAATCTCACAACGGTAATGCTCAATGGAACCGTGAGTGGATCCACTACAACGGGAATCTGGACAACCAACGGAAGCGGAACATTCACACCGAGCGCCACCACGTTGAATGCGACTTATTCCATGAGCAACGCCGATGTCATTGCCGGAAGCGTCATGCTCATTCTCACATCAACCAACAACTCATTATGCCCTGCGGTTTCCGATACCATGTTCATCACGGTTGAACCGCTTCCGGTTGCAGCATTCAGTTCCACATCGGGCGATTCACTTGATGTATCATTCATCGACCAATCAACCGGCGCAACGAGTTGGTTCTGGGATTTTGGAAGCGGCGGAACTTCCACCACACAAGACCCGACATTCATTTACAACCAAAGCGGAAGTTATGTCGTCACGCTCATCATCACGAGCGCAGGCGGGTGTACGGATACGGCCACGAACACGGTCAATGCACACGAAAACCTCACCACGCCGGTTGCCATACCAACAGGATTCACCCCGAATGGTGATGGAACAAATGATGTGCTGCATGTACTCGGTGGGCCGTTCAAGGAAGTTGATTTCAGGATTTACAATGAGTGGGGAAATCTGATTTATTCCACGACAGATCCGAATGCGGGATGGGATGGAACTTACCAGGGGAAAAACCAACCGGGCGGTGTATATGTGTACACGGCAACAGGAACTACAGTTGCAGGCAAGCATGTGAAATTGTCGGGCAACGTTACACTCATTCGATAAAACAACGGAGGAAACAAAATGAAAACGCTGAAACTTTTCTTACTGCCGCTGCCGCTTTTGTTATTGCCGCTTTTTTCTTCGGCTCAGGATTTCCATTTGTCGCAATACGACATGCTTCCGCTTTATTACAATCCTGCGCAAACGGGAATGTATTTCGGAAGCGAGGATATGAAATACCGGTTTTGCGGTTCATACCGTTCACAATGGCAGAAGTTGCAGGGAAAACCATACTCCTCCATCGGCGTGGGTTACGATATGCCGTTGCAGAAATTCGGAGTGGGTGTATTGATGATGGATCACATTGCGGGAACATCCAACTTTGCGACATTTCAGTTTTTGGTTTCCGGTGCGTATCGAATCACAAGTGCGGAAAGCAAGAAACATTTCCTGTCGGTCGGTTTGCAGGCGGGAATTTTCCAGAAAAAGTTCTCTTACAATTATTTGCTGTTTGAAGACCAATACACCACAACGGATGGATTGGATCCGAACCAACCGAACGGCGAAAATTTCCAGGACTTGAGCATCACGCGTTTCGATGCGAATATCGGCGTGTATTATAAATACCTCGATCCCAATCACCGATTCGATCCTTCGGCAGGATTTTCAATTTATCACGTGACCATGCCGAACGAATCCTTTACCGGAGAAAAATACCGTTTGCCGATGCGCTTCAATGCAATCCTGAATTGCGACATTCACGCCAATGAGAATCTCACGTTCACACCGAATATTTTATACATGTATCAGGCGAAGGCGACTGAATTCAATGCAGGTCTCATGATGGGTTATAAAATGTCGGGATCGGATTATCAAATGCTCGTAGGCGGAAGTTACCGTTACAAGGATGCGGTTGTCATTCATTTGGGAATGAAACAGGGAAACAATGTTTTCAGGATCAGTTACGATGTTGTGACGAGCAATTTGAAAAAATACGGTGGAAGCCGCGGTGGATTTGAAATGGGTGTCATCTATTCCGGTCCATTGAAAAGCGGACATACCATTCGGGCGGGAAGCTGAAAATAATCATCGGTTGGTGAATTCAAATTGCCAATGGGAAAGACCGTTGACTTGCGAAGTTTATTCAAAAAAATCTAGCTTTGTGAACAACCAAATCTTCCCCATGAAAAAAATCTACATCACCTTTTCCACACTTTTTATTTTGCTCGGCATAAATGTTTTTTCGCAGAGCACTTCCATTTGCAATCCGAATGGGAACATAATTATTTATTCCAACTACGACGGCGGTGCGATAACGATAAATGTGGATCAGAATATTCCAAACCTGAAAATTGGAATTGTGTCGTATGAATTTTCGCGCATTACCATTACGGGGACGTATGCCGGAAATGTGACAGCTGTACGTTGGGCGGGATACAATGCAGCAAATAATCATTGCAGTATTGGAAATCCAATGTATACAACCATCAGCGGCGTTCCGAGTAATGTTGATACGATCATCTCCATTCCGGCGGCGGATTACTCGAATGTGAATGGATATAATTTTATCATTTGCAATTACTCCTGCGACGATTCAACGAATCAGGGAGGATGCAACACGCCGGATCAAATCGTAGCCTATTTCCAATCCGCTTTCGGTGAAACGACTGGATCGCTTTATTATCATTTTACGCAATATGGATGTTGGTCGGGAACTTACAATGTCTCCTCGGGAGGGAATTGTTGTTTTGCCCCCATTTCAACTTTCATTTCGGAAAACAATTCCGTAAAAAACGAGTTGACCGTTTCTCCGAATCCTTCCACAGGAAATTTCCATGTTGAAATGCCAAATGGAATTTCAGTTGGCCAATTGCGGATTTACAATGTGCTTGGGGAAGAGGTTCGCACGATGCAGATTGTAAATTCAGCAGAGGTTTCCTTGCAAGGAGAGACACCCGGAATTTATTTCTTGAAATTCGATTCCGAAGGAAAAACTTTTTCCGAAAAAATCATTTTGACACAATAGTTTTTCGCGTCGGTCTAAAATAAAAAAGCCGGACAGAGATTATTTCTCTTCCGGCTTTTTTCAACAGCACAACCTCAATTACGCAACCGTCGCTTTCTCTTCCACCACCACTTTTGCGAATTGGACATTAGCCACAATTTTCACTTCGTCTCCCAACAATACGCCACCTGTTTCCGTTACTGCGCCCCAGCTCAAGCCGAATTCCTTGCGGCTGATTTTTCCGGAAACCTCAAAACCCGCCTTGATGTTTCCGTAAGAATCTTTTGCAATTCCTCCGAATTCCACATCAAGCTCGACCTGCTTTGTCGCCCCGTGCATGGTTAAATTCCCAACCAACTTGAATTTGTCTTCCGACAATTTTGTAAATGACGATGAAATGAAATCAATCGTCGGATGATTTGCCGTATCGAAAAAATCAGCGCTTTTCAAATGTCCATCGCGTTGTTCCGCTCCTGTCGTGATGCTGTTCGCATCGGCGGAAAAAGTGACTTTCGCGTTTTCAAATTGTTCTCCGTCAGCTTCCGCTTCTGCGGAAAATTTTCCGAAGCTTCCTGTAACCGTTGATATGACAAGGTGTTTGATCTTGAATTGAACGCTTGAATGCACTGCGTCAATTGTCCATTTTGTTTTCATGTTATTCGTTTTTTGGTTATGTCTGATTGAATTACACCACAAAGATAATCAAAATATATGTATGTACATATAATGTAATTACTTTTATAGATATATTATTGTAAATCAATGTGATAAAAACAAAATCAGGGAAGCTATTCTTTCATGGAAATGGCAATGGGATCGATGATTTGGAGCAATTCGGACTTTCCGGATTCAGGGGAATGGAAGAAAAAAACGCCTCGGAATTTCTTCCGAAGCGTTTCAATTCATGGACAGTAAAAATTACAAATAATCGTTCGCAAGATTTGCCAATTCGCTTCGCTCGCCTTTTTGCAATGTGATGTGGGCGTAAATGTCTTTTCCTTTCAAGCGGTCAATCATGTAGGAAAGCCCGTTCGATTGTGTATCGAGATAAGGCGTATCGATCTGGAAAATGTCTCCAGTGAAAACGATTTTTGTATTCTCTCCCGCGCGCGAGATGATTGTTTTCACTTCATGCGGTGTCAGGTTCTGCGCTTCATCCACAATGAAAAAAACATTCGACAAACTTCTTCCGCGGATATAGGCGAGCGGACATACGATGAGTTTTTCATTCTCCACCATTTCATTGATCTGCTTGAACTCCCGGTCCTTCTCATTGAATTGGCTCTTGATGTATTTCAGATTGTCCCAAAGCGGCTCCATGTAAGGATTCAATTTCGACTTGATGTCGCCGGGCAAATAACCGATGTCCTTATTGCTCAACGTAACGATGGGTCGCGCCAGATAAATCTGATGATAATTTCTCCTCTGTTCGAGTGCGCCCGCAAGCGAGAGCAATGTTTTTCCCGTTCCAGCCACACCCTGGATTGTAACCAGACGGATTTCAGGACGAAGGATTGCCTCGAGGGCGAATGTCTGTTCCGCATTGCGGGGGAGAATGTTGAATGCAGTTTGTTTTTTCACGCGCTCGAGCAAATCGGTCGCGGAATTATACCATGCCAGCACGGACTTTTGCCCGCTTTTCAGAATGTAAAAATGATTGGCGACCTGTGATTGTTTTTTCACGACAGGTGGAACGGTGGTCACTTCCTTCTCATACAATTCGCTGATGGAGTTGGGTGGCGTTTTTTCCACAACCGTATTTCCGGTGTAGAGTTCATCGAGGTTTTTTATTTTTCCCGTTTCATAATCTTCCGCCGCGAGACTCAATGATTTTGCCTTGATGCGAAGATTGATATCCTTCGTTACGAGGACAACTTTTCTTGAGGGATATTTTTCAGACAGATAAAGCGCTGAATTCAATATGCGATGATCCGCCTTGCGTTCACCGAATATTTTTTCCGCATCCACTTTGGGTGACTGATGCATCTCGATCATGAACATGCCATGGCCTTTCCCATTGATGTTCACCCAATCCTGTAAAGTATTGCGGCCGGAAATTTTGTCGATGTACCTTGTAAACTCCCTTGCGGCGTAGTTTTTAGTATCGTTTCCTTTTTTAAAATTATCAAGTTCCTCCAGTACCGTGATCGGCACCACTACATCGTGCTCTTTAAAACTTTTAATGGCGTTATGATCATAAATGATCACGGACGTGTCGAGCACGAAAATTTTTTTCTCCTTCGTCATAAAGAGCGAATTGATTGGTATGTGGCTAAACTATTAAAAGGGCAATGGCACCTGAAGACCTGTTCGATTAATTAATGAACAAACGCCTGTTATCTTCTTAAAAGTCATTTTAAATAATTGGACGTATGGGAATGGACATTGGTCGAAAGAGCTTGGTTTTTAGCTCTATAAGTTTTAAACTTGTTAATATTAGAATCCGCTTAAAACACTTCTGACCAAAGTCGATTATTAATAACAGGTGATGTTTTCGTTATGGAAAAGAACAACATCTTTTCCCTATCATTCATCATTAATTAAAACTTTACAAATGACAAGAATACTACGTTGCTGCACGTATGTGATTCTCTCCTTGCTGTTCACTGCGGGAATGTTGAATGCACAATCTCCGACCTGGAAACAACCGATGTCGGATCCATCACAAAACTTTTATACCATCCAAAGCGCTTTCAATAACGATATGCGCCATACGATCCGTGAGGTGCAGCGTGACCAGACGCGTCATGCGGCGCAACAGCAAAATGCAAAAAGCGGGGTATCCGGTGAGGGTGAGGAAAGCGAAGCGGGAATGGAAGGATATCTTCAGTTCAAGCGTTGGGAAGATTTTATGGGACCACGTGTTTTCCCTTCCGGCGACATCAGTCTTCCATCGTCGAATTGGGATCGTTTCCAGGATTACCTGAACCATAACCCGACTGCGATGCAAATGTATCAGCAGGGAAACAGTAACACGGCGGTACAACATTTCAACGGACCGAATACAACACAATCCTCTTCATGGACTTTTGCCGGACCGACAGGTGCGCCAACAGGCGGTGGAGCGGGACGTGTGGGTTTCATTCGCGTAGATCCAACCAACAGCAGCAATTTATGGATCGGTGCACCGGCGGGCGGGTTGTGGAAATCGACAAATGGAGGAGCAAGCTGGTCGACCAATACTGATTTTCTCACGGTGATAGGTGCAAGCGATGTTGCCATTGATCCGACAAATACACAGAATATGTATCTCGCAACAGGTGATGGGGATGCAGGCGATACTTATTCAATCGGTGTTTTGAAATCTACAGATGGAGGAACCACATGGAATACAACCGGTTTGACATGGACCGTGAATCAAGGCAGAACCATCAACAAACTTTTGATGAATCCGACGAATCCACTGATCGTCATTGCATTTTCCAACTCAGGAATCTGGAGAACGGCCAATGGAGGAACGACATGGACACAAGAACTTGCTGTATCAATGAAAGACGCAGAGTTCATGCCCGGCACACCGAACACGGTTTATGCTTGCGGAACAACTTTTTACAAATCAACGGACGGCGGTGTTACTTGGACGAACATCACCACAGGTGTTCCTGCATCGGCTAACGTGGATCGTTTGGCCATTGCGGTAACTGCAGCAAACGCCGCAACGATTTACATGATTGCAGGAAGTGCTGCGAACGACGGATTTTATGGTTTTTACAAATCGACCAATTCAGGAACTTCTTTTACGCAGGTAACGGTTTCTTCACCAAGCAATCTTCTCGGTTGGGCAAGTGCGGGAAATGATACGGGAGGACAAGGATGGTATGATTTGCAAATCGACGCATCACCCACAAATGCGAATGAGGTTTGTGTAGGCGGTGTAAATATTTGGCGAACAACAAACGGGGGAACTTCATGGACATTGAATGCGCATTGGACAGGAACCGGAGCGCCTTATGTTCATGCCGATCAACATGCGATGATGTACCTGAATGGAACAACCATGTTTGAAGGATGTGACGGTGGCGTTTTCAAAACGACAAACAACGGTGGGGCTTGGCTTGACATTTCAGCAAACCTTTGCATTGCGGAAATATACCGCATCGGTCTCTCCGGACAAGCGGCAACCCCGAATTATTGGATTTCCGGTCACCAGGACAACGGGACGAACTTGAAAAACGGCGCAGCCTACAGTCAGACGATGGGCGGAGATGGAATGGATTGTTTCGTTGATAGAACAACCAATAATACAATGTATGGTGAACAGTATCAAGGGTCACTCAATCGCACCACCAATGGAGGAACAACCTGGACGGCAATCACGACAGGTCTTACGGGAACGGCCCCGTGGGTAACCCCTTGGCATCAGGATCCAACAACGGCGAATACGATTTACTGTGGAAGAACCGGTCTGTGGAAATCGACAAATCAAGGAACCAGTTGGACACAAACAACGGCAGCTGTTCCGGGAGCAGGAACAATCGTTGATTTCAAAATAGCGCCTTCAAACAATCAGGTTATTTATGTTGTAAAATCCAATGCGGTTTATAAAACTGTAAATGGAGGTGGGGCATGGACAACCATTACCGGAACACTTCCGGTTGCTTCTGCAGCAATCAGCCGTGTCGATGTGAAACCTTCCGATCCGCTTACTGCAATTGTAACTTTCTCCGGATATTCAGCAGGCAATAAGGTTTTCAAAACAACAAACGGAGGAACATCATGGACAAACATTTCCGGCGGTCTTCCAAATCTTCCATGCAACTGTGTGCGTTATGACCCGACTTCTGCAATTGATGCGGTTTATGTCGGTTGTGACGTGGGTGTTTATTACATGGATAATACTTTCGGAACATGGCAGCCTTATTTTGTCAGTCTGCCAAATGTTCCAATCGATGATCTTGAAATTCATGCTGCAACTTCAAAATTGCGTGCCGCAACTTATGGACGTGGTGTATGGGAAGTTGACATTTACAATCCGGGAACTTTGCCTCCGGTTGCACAATTTGTTCCGAGTCCATTCATTACCTGTACCGGTTCGGGTGTGAATTTCACCGACCAATCTTCTTTCGCTCCTACATCATGGAGTTGGACATTCCCAAGTGGAACGCCGGCTACATCAACAGCACAGAATCCGACAGGCGTAACTTGGTCTACGCCCGGAACATATACGATTACCTTGACGGCGAGCAACGCAAATGGAAGCAGCACAACCACACAAGTGATTACCGTATTGGGGTCACAACTTCCCCCATTGGTGGAAGGATTTGAGGCTGCGCAATTCCTGCCGGTTGGCTGGACCGCTAACAACATCAATAACGATGCGATATTCTGGACACAGGCAACCACTGGTTCTGCAAGTGCAAAAAGTGCAATGTTTGACAATTACAACAATGACGTTGCAGGAGCGCGGGATGAAATGTGGGCGCCAAGATTGAATTGTGCCGCCTATTCAACCCTTCAAATGACTTTTGATGTTGCGTATGCACGATATGATGCAACGTATTCCGATTCACTTGAAGTTTTATATTCGACAAATTGCGGTTCAACATGGACTTCCGTTTATCTGAAAGGCGGAACAAATACGGCAGGAAATCTTGCCACGGCTCCCGATCAAACCGCTTCGATTTTCGTTCCAACTGCCGCTCAATGGAGAAATGAAACGGTCAATCTCAATGGAGCGGCGGGTCAAAGCAGTGTGCTGATCATTTTCCGAAACCGCGGTCATTACGGTCAAGCGATTTATGTTGACAATATCAATATTACGGGAACGGCTGCTGCCACTCCTTCGGCAACATTTACTGCAAGCACTTTATCTGTATGCGCGGGAACGCCTGTAAACTTTACTGATAACTCTTCAGGCTCACCAACGAGTTGGACATGGACTTTCCCAAGCGGTGTGCCTGCAAGTGCAGTGACTCAGAATGTGACAGGGGTTGTTTGGAATACGGCAGGAACATACACCGTTACCCACACTGCAACGAATGCCGCAGGAACCGGAACAACAACGCAAGTGGTTACTGTAAATGCATTGCCGGTAGTGACAACGACAACCACAGGCGCGACAATCTGTTCAGGGGCGAGCACATCCATGACGGCGAGTGGCGCAACAACCTATAACTGGATGCCGGGAAATTTATCCGGAGCTACAGTCACTGTTACTCCTGCTGCAACAACAACCTACACGGTAACAGGAACAAACGCAGCGGGCTGTACGGCAACAGCAACAAGAACCATTACGGTTAATCCTACTCCAACTGTTACTGCAACTGCCGGAAGTCCTACGATTTGTTCGGGAAGCAGTACAACACTTACAGGAACAGGAGCAACAACATACAATTGGATGCCGGGAAATTTATCCGGAGCAACTGTCACTGTTACTCCGGCCGCAACGACAACCTATACTGTTACCGGAACTTCAGCAGCCGGTTGCACAGGTACAGCGAACGTTACTGTCACAGTGAATCCAACACCGACTGTTACAACTACGACAACTGGAGCAACAATCTGTGCAGGCAGTAGCACAACGATCACTGCAAGCGGTGGAACAACATACAATTGGATGCCTGGAAATTTATCCGGAGCAACTGTAACAGTTACCCCAGCTGCGACGACAACTTATACTGTTACAGGAACAACAGGAGCATGTTCTGGAACAGCAACGAGAACCATTACGGTTAATCCTACACCAACCATCACAACAACGGCAACACCAGCCACCATTTGCGCAGGAGCAACGTCAACACTCACGGCCAGCGGCGCATCCACTTATACTTGGATGCCAGGCAATCTGATTGGCACTCCACAAACGGTTACACCCGGATCAACGACAACTTATACTGTTACAGGTACCGCCGCAAACGGTTGCACAAGTACAGCCACAAGAACCGTTACTGTCAATCCGCTTCCTGTTGTTACTGCAACGGCTTCGAGCGGTTCCATCTGTACAGGCAATAACGTTACACTCACGGGTGGCGGTGCATCAACATACAATTGGAATCCCGGAAATCACAATGGATCCCCTTGGACCCTCACACCTGCAACTACAACAACATATACAGTGACAGGAACAAGCGCAGCAGGTTGTACGAATACCGCAACAGTAACAGTTGTTGTAGGATCTCCTCCTGTGGTAACGGCCACCGCAACATCCACTTCCATCTGTGCAGGAAGCAGCACCACCCTTACCGGATCAGGAGCGACAACTTATACTTGGAATCCGGGGGCACACAGCGGTTCACCTTGGACAGTTACTCCTGCCGCAACAACAACTTATACCGTCACCGGATCAACAGGCCCAGGTTGCCAGAGCACCGCGACAATTCAAATTGTTGTAAACGCTCTTCCTGTTGTTACAACGTCAACAACAGGAGCAACGGTTTGCGCAGGAAGCAGCACAACCATTACTGCAAGCGGTGGAGTTACTTATAATTGGATGCCTGGAAATTTAAGTGGCACAACAGTTACTGTTTCCCCTGCTACGACAACAACATATACGGTGACAGGAACAAATGCTGCGGGTTGTACAAACACTGCAACAAGAACAATCACGGTCAATCCTTCACCAACTGTGACGACAACTGCAACCAGCAACAGCATTTGTGCGGGAGCAAACGTAACGTTGACAGCATCGGGAGCGACTTCTTACAACTGGATGCCGGGTAATTTGAATGGAACACCGCAAACAGTTACTCCGGCAGCAACCACGACTTATACCGTAACAGGAACTGCCGCAAATGGATGTACCAACACATCGATGCAAACCATTACGGTAAATCCAACACCGACAGTTACCGCCACTGCATCTTCCTCCACAGTTTGTTCCGGAACAACGGTTACGCTGACAGGAAGTGGGGCGACAACGTATAACTGGATGCCGGGAAATTTGAATGGATCACCCGTTACCGATAATCCTGTTGCAACAACAACTTATACTGTGACGGGTACTTCGGCAGGATGTTCGGGTACAGCTACGGTTGCCGTTACGGTTAATCCTTCTCCAACGGTTACTGCAACATCATCCGGCAATACCGTTTGTGCAGGAACTACAATTACATTGACAGGAAGCGGAGCGACAACCTACAATTGGCAACCGATCAATCTTTCAGGTTCTCCGGTTAACGATACTCCACTTGGAAACACAACTTACACCGTTACAGGAACGGATGTGAATGGTTGTACAAATACCGCACTCGTTTCCATTACCGTAAATCCATTGCCGATCATTTCAATTTCTCCTTCGAGCAATGCCATCTGTATTGGAAGTTCTGTCAACCTCACAGGATCGGGCGCTGCAACTTATGCTTGGATGCCGGGAAATTTGAATGGTACAACAGTCACCGATTCACCGACAATCACAACAACTTATACTGTGACCGGAACAGATGTGAATGGTTGTACAAATACGGATACGGCTTCCATAACCGTTTATGCGCAACCGACAATTACCGTGACAGGAAACAATGTGATTTGTCCTGGAGGAACAGTGACACTGACAGGTAATGGCGGATCAACTTATGTTTGGCAACCGGGCGGACAAAACACGCAAGTGATTACCGACAATCCTTCCGTTGCAACAACTTATACGGTAACAGGAACCGATGTTTCGGGTTGTACAAATACTGCAACGTTCGCTGTTACGATTGATGTGCCACCAACTACACCGGCAATCACTGTCAATGGTTCTGTGCTTACATCGACAGTTACCGGATCAAGTTACCAGTGGTTCCTCAATGGAAATCCGATCTCGGGAGCAACATCACAATCGTATACTGCAACCGGACTCGGATCTTACACAGTTGAAGTGTATGATGCTGCTGGATGCGGTTCCGGACAATCGGCTGCTGTTGTTGATCCGACAGGAATTTCCTCTTCGACAACGGGTGTTGATTTCATCAATGTGCTTCCGAATCCGAACGATGGACATTTCATGTTGAATTTCCACACGACAAAAACGGACACTTACATTCTTGAAATCCACAATATGCTTGGACAGGTTGTGTATAGCGAATCGCTGAAAGATTTCAGCGGAAACTATAGCAAGGAAATTGACCTGAGTGTTTATGGAAGGGGAATGTATACGATCCGTTTGCGGAACTCGGACAAGGAAACCGTTGTCAAGACGATCACGTACTAGAAAGTTTTTTCTTCAGGAGTAATAGTGAAAAGGGGCTTCCATGAAAATGGGGCCCTTTTTTTATGGAAGGGGATTCACCCCAATCG
>CAYMZV010000065.1:0-16449 GCA_964394965.1 uncultured Chryseobacterium sp. | reverse complement strand
CGCCCCATTGATGGTTCCGAACCATACACCGGTTGAAGTATCGAGACAGGCTGCGTTGATGCTGGTTTCAATTCCAATCAACCCTTCACTTTTTCCATAATGCTTGATGGCTGAAATATTTCCATTTGCATCATAGGAAATCTTGTCGAGTCCCTTCTCCGTTCCCACCCATAAATTTCCTGCGTGATCGGCAATGAGCAAATAAATATTGTTCGAGGCAAGTCCATCCGCCTTTTTGAAATTCTTGAATTGATTTCCATTTTTCCCTCCCGCAACAAACCTGCTGATTCCTCCACCCGCAGTTCCGAACCACATATTTCCGTAACGATCACATGTGGCAGAACGCACGGAATTTCCAGACAACCCATTTGATTCCTTCGTGAAATTCGTTTTCACACTTGTTCCCGAAGAATCATATTGCATCAGGAAAATTCCACCGTTGTTGCTGCCCGCCCAAATATTTCCTGCCCTGTCAATGGCAACACATAAAATCCGGGTCTGCGTCAATCCCTGATTTTTTCCGATGCGTTCGAATTTCCCATTGCGCGGATCATAAATGGAAATTCCTCCATCGGCGGTTGCCATCCATTCGCGGTTCATCGAGTCCGTCACAAATGCGTTGATGTAGCTTCCACTCAGTCCATCCGTTTTTTGAAAATGCTTGAACGATCCATTCTTGAATTCATAAGCGCCTTCGCCGATTGTGCCGAACCACAATGTGCCACTCGTGTCTTCACCGATCGCTTTCACTTTGGTGGAAGTGAATCCCGCACCTTCATAATAATTCGTGAAATAGGTTCCGTCATATTCCGTCACACCTCCGCGTGATGTGGCAAACCATTGATGGCCTTTCCTGTCGCAATGCAAGGCATGCACCCAAGGACCCATGTCGCCGCTTTTTTCATTGAAGTGAATGAATCTTTCTCCGTCCAGCATGCACGCGCCACCTCCGCCTGTCCCGAACCACATGTTCCCGAATGAATCTTCAATCAGCGACATGACGATATTGCTGCACAAGCCTTCGTTCTCGGTAAAGATTTTCACTTCGGTTCCATCGATTCGTGTCACTCCGGAAGCGGTTCCCACCCACAAGCGCCCACGATTATCCGTTGCCAAACATTGGGTTGTATTATTTGACAACCCGTCGTCTACCGTGAATTTGTAAAATCGGCTCGTGTCGTTGAAATAAAAAAGTCCGTTGCCGAGACTGGCAAACCACAACCTGTCTTTCCCATCGCGAGTGATGGAACTGATTCGTGTAACGGGCAATCCGTCTTTCTGCCTGTAAATTTTACTGTATGTTCCGTTTATTTTCACCACACCCACTTCGGGACTTGCCCAGATGCTTCCATCCTTGTCTTCATACACCGTATTGAAACGGTCCGATGGAAAACCATTTTTGCGGTTGTAAACCGATTGGATTTTTCCATCCTTGAAAACATACAATCCCGAATTTGTTGCGGCCCATAATCGTCCGTCTTTTGAAATCACCATTGCATTCACCGCAACCGAAAGTGAATCCGAAAGTTTATGGAATTTGCTTCCGTCAAAAGAGCAGATTCCCTTATCCGTTCCAATCCACAAATTTCCTTTCCGATCTGTTGCCAATGAAAAAATAAAACCGCTGATCAAACTGTCGTCTTCCGTGTAATTATGGAATTGCTGTCCATCGAAACAACTCAATCCACCGCCTTGCGTACCCAACCACAAATACCCGCGTTCGTCTTCACACATGGCATACACTTGCGATTGCGCGAGACCATCCGACACCGAATAATCATGAAAATTATATTGCTGCCCTTTCAGTGACAGGACGAGGGAAAAAACAAAAAATAAAAATGAAATCCGCTTCCACATAAATTTCCATCCAAGTTAAGAAGAAAGTGATTAGTTGATAGTGATTGGCCATTGACGATTAGCCATTAACCATTAGCCATTAGCATTAGTTAATGGATAGGCCATTCGCTAATAAATAACTCAATGGATGAATTTGGTGCTCAGGAAAACATTCCAATATTTTTCTTCGGTCATGTCGGACCAATGGATGACGAAAAAACGGTATTGCCAGGTTTGGAATTGGCAGAAAAGGGTGAGCAGGACAATCGATGAAATCACGGTGACTTGCAATAATTTGTTTTTCAGCGAATCGATCAGGAAAAAAATGAGCAATGCGAAAAGCGGAAGGTATTCGACGATGACACGTGTTCCGAAACTGCCGCCATAAAACCACATCCACCAAGAGGAAAGGACATAAATCAAGACAAAAAGCAGGACGAAAAGATAAATCGCCCTGAAACGGTTTTGTTTCCAGAGGGGAATGAATCCGAAGAGTGAAACGAAAGTCAGTGGAAGATAAACGAACATGCCTTTTTTATAACTGAAAAGGAAATTGAAAATCTCGGGTTTGGTGAAATCGAATTTTTCCGGACCGTATGCGTCCACAAAAAAATGTCCGGTTTCCTGATAATAAATCACGCATTGGATGCTGATGACATACAGAAAGAGCAGGGTGGAGGCTGCCAGGAATTTTGTGGAACGGAAAAGTTCAACTGTCCGTGAAAAAAAACTTTGTGCATTTCCGGCGGCAAACGGCAACCACAGAATCACCAATCCGTTTACAGGACGAATCAGGACAATCAATCCGAGAAGAAAAGCGGAGATCAAAACATATTTCCACTTTCCCGAATCCATCCACTTTTTTCCATATACCAAGAATGCGCACACCATTGCAAAAGAATAAGTGTGTGACATCAGCGGTTCGAACAAAGTGTAATAAAAAAGGTTTGTGCCGAAAACAATCACTGCAATGACGAATGCACTTTTCCCATTTGTGGCGCCGAACATTTTCAATAATTTCCTGAGATAAAGCAGACCGATTCCCAAATAGAAAATGGCACCGATACACATCATCACCATGTACCATTTCGAATAGCCATCGGCTACGCCTCCGGAAATTTCAGTCATCAAATGTCCGACAAGAAAAAAGGGAAGTTGCAGGACAGCGACACCGCAAAAATATTTGTCAATCACTTTTCCATTCGATCCCGTTCTGTAATCGTATCTGGTATCCTTGTCATAATATTTTTTTTCAATCGTATCGAAAAATCCAAGATTGAGATCGTGGTAAATGATTGTTGCGGGTAAATAAGCGTAATACCCTTTCCCATCTGAAATGACAACGAATTTCCAGCGTTCCTTTCCCCAATTCACATTGGAAGAAGTCCACAGGCAAATCAGGAGGATGATCGGAATGGTCCACTTTGAAAAAAAACGGGAGACTTTTTCCATTGGGATAAAGTTATTCAAAGATTCAAGGATTCATGAATTCAAAAATCCTTCCGTCGAATTGAAGATTGCCAAATAGAATTTCCTAACCTTGGATTATCCAATGAAAAAAGCCGCCCATCAAAAGACAAGCGGCTTTTCAAAAAACACTCTTCGTTTAGTTTATCGCAGTCGACAGGTATTTTGCAACGCCTTCGTGAGTCGCTTTCATTCCCGATTTTCCCTTGTTCCAATTTGCGGGACAAACCTCACCGGATTCTTCATTGAATTGAAGTGCATCCACCATGCGCAATGCCTCTTCCACATTTCGTACGAGCGGAAGATCATTGATGAGCTGGTGACGGACAACGCCGTTTTTGTCGATGAGAAACAATCCGCGGTAAGCGACAAGTTCGGATGTTGCATTCATGTTTCCGTTTGCATCTGCGCCAAAAGTCCCATTCAAAACCCCATAATTGTATGAAATTGTTTTGTTGGTATCGGCAACAATCGGGTAAGTGATGCCCTTGATTCCGCCATCTTTTTTTGCAACCTGCAACCATCCCCAATGCGATTGTTCCGTATCGGTTGAGCAAGCCACCACAGCGGTGTTGCGCGATTCGAATTCCGAAAGGAGTTCCTGGAACGCATGAAGTTCACTTGGACAAACAAAAGTGAAATCTTTCGGATAGAAAAAGAAGATCACATATTTTTTTCCGAGAAATTGATCGAGCGAAAAATCCGCTTCAATGTCTTTGCCATTTAACACAGCCTTCGCCTTGAAGGACGGTGCTTTTTTACCAACAAGTACCTGCATGTCTATTGATTTTTTAGAATTGTTTATTTTAAATTGTTCGTGTAAAGTTAAGTCATTGAACGTTTGCAAACATGAGTTTGCTCATCACTTTATCTGATAATGATATAGAGAATGGCAATGACCGGATCTGTTGCAAAGTCGTCCATTACTTTCCATCTTTGTCGTCCGCAAAAATTCTAACCTAAATCCAAATTCTAAATTACCTGCCATGAGTATTACAGTTGGTCAACCCGCTCCCGATTTCAAATTGCCGAATACCGAAAAGGAATTCTTCACACTCAGCCAATTCAAGGGGAAAAATGTGCTTGTGCTTTTCTTCCCGTTTGCTTTCACAGGCACCTGCACGAAAGAATTGTGCGGTGTGCGTGATGACATTGCGCGTTACAGCAAGGCGGGTGCAGAAGTGCTTGGAATTTCCATCGACACACCTTTTTCATTGAAACGTTACAAGGAAGAGCAGAATCTTCCCTTCCAATTGCTTTCCGATTTCAACAAGGAAGCGATTACGGCTTATGGAAATGCCTATGCCGAATTCAGTTGCGGTTTGAAAGGTGTGGCGAAACGTTCCGCTTATGTTATTGACAAGAATGGAATTGTACGTTATGCGGAAGTATTGGAGAATGCAGGTGAAATCCCGAATTTCGAATCAATCAATAAAGTGATCGATTCGTTGAATTGATTTTCAGGAATGGAAAAATAAAAATGGAAAAGGTCTCGAAGTGAGACCTTTTTTTGTGGGAGTATCTCAATGCGAAGAGTCTGCCGGTTTATCGTAGTCGATCCCCTGTTTTTTCAAAATGGCACTGACTTTCCATGCATAGAAGGCGAGATAGGCAAAACATCCCACGCCGACGAAGTAGCTCAACTGAATTCCCAGGAATTTATCTCCGGCGAGAATGCCTTGCAATTCACTTACCAATCCTCCTCCCATAATCATCATGATGAGAAAGCTGGAACCTTGATTGGTGTGTTTTCCCAGACCGGCAATTGCCAATGTAAAAATGCATGGCCACAAGGTGCTGCAGAATAACCCGACACTGATGAATGCATAAACACTGACCATTCCGCTTGAGAAAATCCCGATCAACAGCGAAAGGATTCCGAATGCTGAAAAAATCAGCAATTGTTTTGCAGGATTTCCTTTGCTCAACAGATCGGCGCCGATCAAGGCGAGAATGATAAAGCCGTAGAGATAAAAAGGAGTGATGTCGTGATTGGAGATTTTTGTCACCAAGAGGAAAAAAGCGAAAGCGATGTACGGAACAAGAAATTTTAAAAATTGCTTCAGGCCTTTGCCCATTGAAAATGTCCCAATGGAGGAGGTCCATCTGCCGATCATCAGACTTGCCCAAAAGAGCGCGACAAACGGGGCTGCCATGCTGCTGTTTACATTTATTTTCTGCCGCATGAATTCCGATAGGTTTCCGGCTGTACTCACTTCCACGCCTACATAAAGAAAAATGGCAATCATCCCCAGGTACAATTGTGGATAATGCAATGCATTTTTTCTCGAAGGGGAATTTGTCGAATAACTTTCTTCCTGAAGTTCAATCTTATTTGGGACGGAGGAGAATTTAAAAATTATTGCCACGATGATGAATGCCAACCCTAAAATGAGATAGGGTGTTTTTACACTTTCAATGCTGGCATTTTGTGAGTTTGCTGTTACCGAACCGAAAATGGCAAAGCTGATCAACAATGGTCCGAGTATGGATCCGACATTATTTATTCCACCGGCCAAACTCAATCTTTGTGAACCTTTCGTTGGATCGCCCATTACAATTGCCAGAGGATTTGCAGCAGTCTGTTGCAATGAAAATCCGATCGCCACGATGAATAATCCGCACAAAACCAATCCGAAGGAGGCCATCTGGGCTGCGGGGTAAAAAAGCAAGGTTCCAATGGCGGAAATGGTGAGACCTAAAGAGATTCCATTTTTATAACCGAGTTTGTTTAAAATGTCACCTCCATTTATTTTCGAAAGCAATACATAGAGTAGTGAACCGATTGTATAAGCGACATAAAAAGCAACAGAAATAAACTGGACTTGCCATTGTTCAGCATGTAACTTTTCCTTGAAAACCGGAATGAGAATATCATTGGAAGCGGCAACAAAGCCCCAGAAGAAGAAGACGGAAATCAGGGTGATCAGCGGTCGGTTTTTCACAGGTGTAAATTTTCGGGCTAAAAGTAAAACAATCCCTTTCAATTTGATTTACGTAGATTGAACGTGTTTTCAGACCCTGTTTCTTAGCCCGAACATGATTTTTTGAAGATAAACCCGTTCCCTGTGGAGATTAAGTAATAAATGGTCTTTGAAAACTCCCTTTTTTTTTCTTACTTGCGGCGACTTTTAAAACACCTGAAACGAATACGATCGATGAAGTTGAACTTTCGATATGCACTGATCGCCATTTCCACCACTGCTGTAATTGCAAGTGCGTGTTCTGGCGGCTCCGGTGATGGAAAAGGTACTGACAGTGTCACTACCCATGATTCCCTTACCGTCACTGGTCTTAAAGTAAAAGGCCAGAGTTTTATGATGCCTTCCCCAATGATTGTCGCTGACATGATCAAGAAGAGCGGGGCATTGTATGACAAAAACATGATTAACCCCGCTTCCAACCTGTCGAAATATTCTGATGGAATGAAGAAGGCGTTGAATCTTGGCATTTACGGTGCCGATCTTGGTTACGTCACGATGTATGAAAATACGGGAGACGCAACCGAGTATTATAAAGTCGTCATGCAACTTGGCGAACAACTGAAAATCACAGGAAGTTTCGATCAGTCGTTGATGAAACGTTTCAGTGACAACATGGGCAAAAAGGATTCCATTCTCATGCTCGTGGGTGAAGCTTACCGTCGCAGTGACAACTTTCTTCGGGAGAGTGACCAGGACAATACAGCTGCACTGATTCTTGCCGGCGGATGGGTGGAAAGCATTTATTTCGCCTTGAATGTTTACAAGCAAAAACCGAATGATAATGTTTCCGTTCGCATCGGTGAACAAAAAGGAACGGCTGGCGGAATTGTAAAAGTCCTTCAAGACCTCAACAAACCCGAATATGCAGACCTGATCAAATTATTCCAGGATCTGGATGCCGAATATCAAAAGGTTGAAATCAAATATACTTTTGCCGAACCGACACACGACGAAGCAAACAAGGTGACAACCATCAACGGGAAAACAGAAGTTAAAATCACGGCAGATGAATTGACTGCCTTGGATAATAAAGTAACAGCAATACGTAATTACATCATCAATTGATCAAGCCCAAACACCTATGAAAAAACATTTTCTCCTTTTCATTTTTATCCTTTCCGGGTTGATCGTGTTTAACCAGCGCGCACTCGCACAATTGGATTCCACCACTCACCTTTGCACACGTCATATCGTTCCGCCTTTTGTTTCCGATGGACAGACTTACCGCTCCATGGTGATGTCGGGACAAAATGCTGAATTCAACGCCACTTTTTTCGCCGGAACAACCTACAGGATTGCGGCTGCAAGCGGAACCACAGACGGAAACCTGATCTTTTCGATTTATTCCTATGACCCAAATACAGGTGACCGTCAGCTGATTTTCACCAATTCGCAGCACAACAATGCCCCATATTGGGATTTCAAGGTCAATTCGACTGTTGAAGTTGTGATTGAGGCTTCGTTGAATCCCGCATCCGGAAAGGATTCTGGATTTGCGGTGATCGCCATCGGCTTCAAGCAATAAAGAACTTTTCAAGATGAAACCGTCCTTGTTTTACAGGGGCGGTTTTCTGTTTTGAAGAAGTTCGGATAATGGATGATTACGTTTTTTTAACCTTCAGGGCAATAAAATTCCCGATTTGAAAAGGAACCGAAACGATAATCGTGTTACTCTCACGGATTTTTATATTTTTACAACAAACAGGTTGGTACTGATTTATGAGTGAACGGATATTGAAAGCCCTAATGCAGCTCTTCGCCATCATCGCGAAGGTTGACGGCGTTACATCTGCAAGCAGAGGAATCGTTGAATCATTTTTGAAACAACAACTCAATCAGGAGTTGGTTGATCAATACTTGCAATTGTTTGATGAGTTTCTCGAGGCACATCATCAAGTGTCAAAACGAAAAGACGGTTCTGCAAAACGCACTTCCCTCAATTCGGTAAAAGTCCTTCGCATTTGCACACAGATCAACGAAGAACTTACGCAAAAACAAAAAGTCGTTGTGCTCATTCGTCTCGTGGAATTCATTCATACGAGCTATGAAATTTCAGAACAGGAGTTGGAATTTGTGCAAACCGTTTCTGAAACATTCAATATTGAACAGGGAGAATTCGGTCGCATCCGCGATTTTGTGGAGAAGGATATCAAGGACATGCCCGACATCTCCGAATTCCTGATCATCGATGGAGATGCATCGCAAAAATTCCAGCATTCACATCACATTTATTCTGAAACGCTCGGCAATGGCCGCGTCGTTGTCGTTTATGTACCCAGTGTTGGCATGTATGCATGCCGTTATTTCGGTGGTGCAGAATTGAACCTCAATGGGCAGGCAATGATCCTGAACAAGGTTTACATTCTTACACCTGGGTCTTCATTGAGAAGTTCCAAAGTCCAGCCGATTTATTACAGCGATATCATCAGCGCATTTCTCAGCAGCAAGACCGGAGCGAGGATCACTTTCAATGCCAACAATATCGAATTCGAATTCAAGGGCGGAAAATTGGGATTGCGTGGTGTCAACATTCAGGAAGAGTCGGGAAGATTGATTGGCGTGATGGGCGGATCAGGTGCGGTAAAATCCACTTTGCTGAATGTGTTGAACAGCAATGAAGCGCCCACAAAAGGTGAAGTGCTCATCAACGGAATAAACATTCACACGCAAAAAGATAAAATCGAAGGTGTCATCGGTCACGTTTCTCAGGACGATCTGCTCATTGAGGAATTGACCGTTTTCCAGAACCTTTTCTATAACGCAAAACTCTGTTTCGGAAATCTTGGCGATGTCGAGATTACGAAAATCGTTGATGAATTGCTTGGCGATCTCGGACTTTTCGAAGCACGCGATTTGAAAGTCGGAAGTCCGCTCGATAAAAAGATTTCAGGAGGACAACGCAAACGCCTCAACATTGCACTTGAATTGATTCGTGAACCTTCCGTCATGTTTGTCGATGAGCCGACTTCGGGTTTGTCCTCACGCGACTCGGAAAATATCATGGACTTGTTGAAAGAGTTGGCGCTGAAAGGGAAATTGGTTTTTGTTGTCATTCACCAACCTTCGTCCGACATTTTCAAGATGTTCGACAAACTCTTGATTCTTGACCGTGGCGGTTATCCGATTTACAATGGAAATCCGGTTGACGCTGTTGTCTATTTCAAGAAAATGGTCAATCACGTCAACAGTGATGAAAGTGAATGTCCGACTTGCGGTAATGTAAATCCCGAACAGATTTTCAACATCATCGAATCGAAAGTGGTGGATGAGTATGGGAATTTGACACGCAACAGGAAAGTTTCACCTGCTGAATGGAATCAGTTCTACAAGGACAATATTGAAGCCAAGCAGGAACCGATTGCCCCGACAACCGAAAATCCCGAAAGCACTTTTAATATTCCGAATAAATTAAAACAGTTGCGTGTTTTCGTTACGCGTGATGTGCTTTCCAAACTCACGAACACGCAGTACATGATGATCAATATGCTGGAAGCGCCTGTGCTCGCTTTCATCCTGGCGTATCTGATCAAATTTTATAACGTAGACGTTTCCCATAAGGGCGGATATATTTTCCGCGAAAATGAAAACCTCCCGGCTTATTTATTCATGTCGGTTGTGGTTGCGCTGTTTATCGGATTGACAGTTTCGGCTGAAGAAATCATTCGTGACAGGAAAATCCTGAAGCGCGAATCCTTTTTGAATTTGAGCCGATCCAGTTATCTCCTGTCCAAAATCCTGATCATGTTCACCTTGTCTGCAATTCAGACATTCACTTTTGTATTGGTTGGAAATTACATCATGGAAATAAAAGGCATGTGGCTCGATTACTGGCTTGTCCTTTTTACAACGTCCTGTTTTGCCAATATGCTCGGGTTGAATATCTCTTCCGCTTTCAACTCGGCTGTTACCATCTATATTCTCATTCCATTCCTGATCATACCGCAATTGTTGCTCAGCGGTGTAATTGTAAAATTCGAAAAACTGAATCCTGCCATCACTTCCCAACGCAATGTCCCTGTCGCCGGTGAAATGATGGCTTCGCGTTGGGCTTTTGAAGCGTTGGCTGTCGACCAATTTAAAAACAACGCTTACGAAAAACAGTTTTACAAATATGACGAGATGAAAAGTTTCGCCGATTTCAGGAAAAATTATTGGGTTGCTATTTTACGCGGGAAAATCGACAAGAGTGAAAACAATGCGAATGTCCTGATCAATGGCGATGCTACTTTGGCAAAACTTGCGGTCGATAAGGCAAAACATTATCGCGACAGCATATCTTCTGAATTCAATTCCGATATTCATCTGATTCAATCGGAGATCGCACTTGACTTGGCGCGTTTGAAAGAACTGTCATCACCGCAACGCAGAAAAATAAGTGCCATTGCAAAAGGGCTCATGGGGCAATTGGATGAATTGGAGAAAACAATTTCAAAGATCGATCCGAAGGATCCGAAAAGTTTTGTTGCAATAAATCCTGCCGACAATGTGAAGACGGCTGATTATATGCGGAAATATCTTGATATGGTATTCACGATTTATGTGAAGGTATTCAATTCGAACAATGATGCGGAAGACAAAGCCATCCGTGATTTGGAAGACGATAAGGATCCAGTTGTTGCCAAGCGGAAAACGGATGCTTTCAACAAATTGAAAGATGAAAATATGAATGAGGCGTTGGAAACCCAATTGGAAAATAAAAATGAGTTCAACAAGATCATCGAACAGGATGGAGCATTGATCCAGCGCACCGACCAGATTTTCCTTGAGCCTTATCAATCCAATTATGGCAACTCTCATTTCTTTGCACCACGCAAAAAAATCCTCGGAACTTATTTCGACACATTCTGGGTGAACATCTGTGTGCTTTGGGGAATGTCCATCATCATGGCAATCACACTCTACTTTGATTTGCTGCGCAAATTGATCGATGGACTTGGAAATCTTTTCGCACGATTCGGAAAGAAAGAAAAATTCGCAGAGTGATTAATGTGCAAATGAAGAATTGACAATTGAAAACGGTTGACAGAAATGGTGACCGTTTTTTATTGCGTATGCCATGGAACCGATATTGGAGATCATTGAAGCACTAAAAACATCCAACAACTCCAGCGTTTCGTTTGATGTTTTTGGGAAAAAAGAAGATGACGAAAACATTCAACGCGTTTTACGAAATAAAAACCTGACCCTCCCTTCTGATTATTTAACCCTCATTAAAACTTTTGGTGAGTGTGCCGTATCGGGTCCGGATACGGAAATCATTTTCTGGGCAATAGGCGGCATAATGGATCAGCAACTTGATTCTGCTTCTGAGCTGAATGATGTTTTTGCCTTTGCCTCCGATAATGGTGGCAATTTCTATTTTTATGATGTTCACAACAGGAGCGGAAAGGGTAAATACTCGATTTTTGATGTTTATCCCGGAAATCAAAAATGGGAATACAGCACGTATCTGGCGCCCGATTTATGCACTCTGATTGGAAGAATTGTTAACGGGGAAAGTTTTATAAATCCACAGCGCTAATTACCAATCAGCACATCATTGATTTTCAGGAAAGTTTTCCCAACGCCTCTTTCATCCGCTTCACCGCTTCCACCAATTTATCATCCGACGTCGCATACGAAATGCGGATGTAATTGTCGTCGCCGAAAGCTGCACCCGGAACGATGGCAACATGCGCCTGATCGAGCAGATACAAACTGAGATCGGTTGCATTCTTTATTTTATAATCGCCGAAACTTTTTCCGAAAAAATTGCGCACGTCGGGGAAAAGATAAAAAGCGCCCTCGGGAATATTGATTTTCAATCCCGGGATTTCTTTCATGCCTGCAATCATCAAATCGCGCCTGCGCTTGAATGCATCGCGCATGGGGAAAGTGGTGGACGGATCCAATTGCATCGCAGCAAACATCGCTTTCTGTGTAATCGAACTTGTCGCCGATGTGATTTGCCCTTGCATCTTGTCGCACGCCTTTGCAATTTCCAACGGGGCTGCCAAAAATCCACCGCGCCATCCCGTCATCGCAAATCCTTTTGAAACTCCGTTTACAGTAATCGTGCGATCGTAAATGAAATCAAACTGTGCGATGCTTTCATGGCCTCCGATAAAATTGATGTGCTCGTAAATTTCATCGGATAGAATATAACATTCAGGTTGTTTCGCAATCACTTCTGCAATTCCACGTAACTCCTCCTTTGAATAAACACTTCCTGTGGGATTGCAGGGCGAACTGAACATCAGCATGCGGGTTTTCGAAGTCATCGCCTTGGAAAGTTGTTCGGGCATTACCTTGAAATCATTCTCGATTGAAGTGGAAATGATAACCGGAATCCCTTCCGCCAATTTTATCATTTCGATATAGCTCACCCAATACGGCATCGGCACCAACACTTCATCACCAGGGTTGATCAAACTCAAAACCGCATTCGCCAAACACTGTTTCGCTCCGGTGGAAACAACAATCTGGTCGGCAGTATATTTTAGGTTATTGTCGCGACGGAATTTTTCGGCAACGGCCGCGCGTAATTCTGCGTAACCGGACACATGCGTATAATAACTGAAATCTTCGTCAATGGCTTTTTTCGCAGCGGCTTTTATGATATCCGGAGTTTTAAAATCCGGTTCGCCCAAACTCAGGCTGATGATGTCAACTCCTTTTGCAATCAGTTCACGGCTCTTGCGCGCCATCGCAATCGTTTGCGATTCACTCAACCGGTTGATGCGATCTGAAAGATGCGTCATAAAAGAATTTTTGCCCGAAGAACCTCTTCGGAGGGAACGCTAAAAATAGGAATAATAATTTGCCGATTTGCCAATTTGGAGATGTGATAATGAAGGGAAATTTTGTTATCGCGGGAATTGAATATTTATCAATAGGCGAGTGCCTCAACACTGAAATTCATTTCAACGAAAGCGGGTTTTCAACTCAAGTGTTATTGGAAAATGGTTGATTGAAAAATGATTGATTGGAAAATCAATTTCATTTTGAATTGTAAAATGGCAAGCAGGAATTTTCATCAACACATATCACTCATCAACAAATTTTCACGACGACTGATATTTCGCCACCCAAGTGGGGTCCTGCATATCATGCAAAAGACGAAACGCATTTTCACCATAAATGATATCGATGTAAAAAGTTGCACCATACTCATGCAAAATATTTATCTGTCCATCGGAAGGATGATTCGGATCGCGTGCCCATCCGTTGCCCGGACCGGCAGGATCGGAGATGTTTTGTTGCTGTTGGCTTGGAGGAGCCGAAGTCATTCCCCCATAAGGCCATTCACTGTGCGCCAATTTCCACAGATTATCCAGCGGGTCACAGCCCATTCCACCCTTATAAAGAATCATATGGATAACCGTATCGGGTGTGTATCCGCAATGCGCAACTTGATATTTGTCAAAAAGGTTTTCGTGGTTCGGATTTGCCGGACTGTCGCCCCAACCGTAAGCTAAGGCAATGAACTCATCTTTTGTGATATTTTCATTCGACATGGGAATGGCTGGGTCGTCGTATTTGCAAACAATATGGTAGGTGACAGGAGCACTGTTCGCACCCGCCAACAGCGAAAATCCGAGGTATTCATGGGAAGTTGTGGCAGGATCGCTGGATTGCTGAAACAATCCAAAGCTGATGACGGCCAAGGCTAATGGGATGATATGTAAGCGGTTGAAAGGCATTCGGAACATAAATATACGCCATTTAGAACCAAGAGGTTACGTTTAAACTCCCATCTTGTTTTAACGACGAATGGAAATGTTTATTTTTACCGTCTGTTGATTCCCCAAAAAAAGAAGTAGAAATTATGAGTACACAAGCTGCCTCTCCAGATACCCTCGGAATGATTCTGGACATTCTGAAATTCCTATTGCCATCCATTATCGTTTTCGGTGCGGGATATTTAACCGTGAAAAATTTTCTTGACACGGAAACCAAACGCCGTCTTGCGGAAATCCGTCTTGCAAATCAGAATGTCGTTACACCCATGCGCTTGTCTGCGTACGAGCGAATGGCGATTTTTTTGGAGCGGATCAACCCGAGCATTCTTCTTCCGCGTACACACAAGAGTGGAATGAGTGCACGCCTGCTGCAATCCGAATTGACGAAAACAATCCGCACGGAATTCGAACACAATCTTTCACAACAGATTTACATGTCGAATCACGCTTGGGAGATGGTGAAAACCGCCAAAGAGGAAATCACCAAACTCGTGAATGTTGCCGCTTCCAAACTTCCCGACACCGCAACAGGAATCGAGTTGAGCCAAATGATTCTCCAGATTTCCCAGCAGATCGAAAAAATGCCGACGCAAGTTGCATTGGAATATATCAAGAAGGAAGTCGGTCAGGTATTTTGATTCCAAGATTCCGGGATTCGACAATTCAATGAATCCTTATCGGGAGAAAGCTCACACAACAGTTCCAAATTTTCGAATCATTGAATCTTTGAATACTTGAATTATTTATGGAAAAAGATTCTGATAAAAAATTTCAAACCGATTCCGGTATAGAAATCAATCGCGTTTACCCGAAAAAAGATATTCCCGAAGAGCAGCCAGGCGAATTTCCATTTACACGCGGTGTGCAGGCCGACATGTACCGAGGGAAGTTGTGGACGATGCGGCAGTATGCAGGATTTTCAACGGCGGAAGAATCGAACAAGCGTTATCATTTTTTATTGAAGAGCGGCACCACCGGACTTTCCGTTGCGTTTGACTTGCCCACGCAGATCGGTTACGATTCCGATCATCCTTTTTCGGAAGGGGAAGTTGGGAAATCGGGTGTGGCAATCGATTCGTTGCGCGATATGGAAATCCTTTTTGACGGAATCAAATTGGATGAAGTGACAACGTCGATGACGATCAATTCAACGGCATCCATTTTATTGGCAATGTACATTGCGCTCGCAAAAAAGCAGGGCGCCGACATAAAAAAAATTTCCGGAACCATTCAGAACGACTTGCTGAAAGAATATGCCGCCCGTGGAACCTACATTTATCCGCCGAAAGCGTCGATGCGCATCATCACCGACATTTTCGAATATTGTGCGAAAGAAGTTCCGAAGTGGAATACGATTTCAATTTCCGGTTATCACATCCGTGAAGCGGGCTCCACTGCAGTGCAGGAATTGGCATTTACATTGGCTAACGGAAAAGCATATTTGAAAGCGGCAATTGAAAAAGGGTTGGACATCGATGTTTTTGCAAAACGGCTTTCGTTTTTTTTCAATGCGCACAATAATTTTTTCGAGGAAGTCGCCAAGTTTCGCGCTGCACGGCGCATGTGGGCGAAGATGACAAAGGAACTCGGCGCAAAAGATCCGCGTTCAATGATGTTGCGCTTTCATACCCAAACGGGCGGATCGACATTGACGGCACAGCAACCGCAAAATAATATTGTGCGTGTCACGCTTCAGGCGCTTGCAGCGGTAATGGGAGGAACACAAAGTCTGCATACGAACGGATTTGATGAAGCGCTCGCTTTGCCAACCGAAGAGGCCGCAAGGATTGCATTGCGTACACAACAGATCATTGCCCTTGAAAGCGGTGCTCCCGATTCTGTTGACCCTCTCGCAGGTTCTTATTTTGTGGAAGCGTTGACAGATGAAGTGGAAGCGAAAGCCTGGGAATACATCAATCGCATTGATGCAATGGGTGGAAGTGTAGCGGCAATTGAACAGGGATTCATGCAGGATGAAATAGCAGGCTCGGCTTATGCGTACCAGAATGCTATTCAGAACGGTGAAAAGATAATTGTCGGTGTGAACAAATTCCAAGTGAGTGAAAAGCCGATGGAAAATCTGTTGACAGTCGATGATAACATCCGCATTCAGCAAACGGAAAAATTGTCGAAGGTGAAAGCGAATCGCGACAATAAAAAAGTGAATGAACTGCTTTTGAAAATCGGGATTGCCGCGAAGGGAAGACACCAGGCCCAGGATGACCGTGGGCTTTCCACGCATCTCGCTGAAGATTAGGTAAGCTCTATTTACATCCGGCTTCTGGGCAAAAATGCCCGAAAGCTTTTGCTTCAAGCCCAATTCCGGCGGGCCATCCTGCTCACGTAGAAATATGAGATCCTGCAGGGGTATCTCGGTGACCATGTGGCTCTCCCGCCTCAACTCGGCTTGAAGAAGGTGACGTTGGCATTCGCCTTGTTGA
>CAYMZV010000064.1:0-16519 GCA_964394965.1 uncultured Chryseobacterium sp. | reverse complement strand
GTGGGCTTGCAAAAGAATGGAGTGAAACATGTTTTTCGGATGAGTTATAGATAGAACGGTAACAACCTCCCGAAATTATCTTAAAGCGAAAGGCACACGGGAAAAGCCCTGAGCCGATTTTCAACACCGGCGTGTTCATTCCCGTGCGGCCTTCCACATTTTCTGCGCTAGCACGCAGAACCTGTCGCGCGACACTCTTCAAAAAAGTGACAGGTGACAAGTTGCAAGTGGCGAGTTGTTTCGTTCTGTTTTTTACTGCCGCCTGCTACTCGCTCCTGCCCACTTTTCATTTCCCCAAAAGAAAGTGAATCGGTTTGTGCATCACGAATTCCACGGGTTCACCCTGAAAAGTGATCGGATCGAACTTGGGCATTCCCGGAGCGACACGCAAAACCTCTTTTGCAAACATCGGATTTGAACTTTTCACGATTTTGAAATCCTTCGGATTGCCATTGATGTCCACCACGAATTCCAAATATTCCGTTCCTTCAATGCCCTGCTCTTTTGCAAATTCAGGATACCTGATGTATTTCCTGAAATAGGCATCGAGACCGGGATCCTTGATCGGATCGTTTGTCCAGTCAACCCTTTTCGGTGCAGGAGGAATCGAATCCTGTTTCGCAACGCAATTGGTGCAACCGTTTTTTGTCGTGTCCACTTGCGTTCCTGTTCCACCGACAATTCCTCTCGAGCTTGTTCCCGAAGAATCAATTGATTTTGTTTCTACAGGTTGGCTCGTCACTTTTGGAGTTGTGAATTGTGGATTGTCCGGACCTTTCGGCGCAGTGAATGCCGGATGCACGATTGGTTTTGGAGGAACAACCGGAGGATGAATGGTTCCATCGAAAGGAATTACAACCACACCGCCATTGTCTTTCGGTGCTTCCGCTGCCATTGCATTCGGAAGATTCGTGAAATACAAAACCATTCCCGAAGAGAAAATTGAAATTGAAATCAGACCGGCGAGAATTACATTTCTCTTGTATCGTCTGCGAAGCTGATAGGCGACATATCCCTTGTGCCTATTCTCGAATACGAGTTCATTGAAACCGGTATTGAGAACCATATTGTTATCCATGCGATTTTTTGTTTTAAGATGTCTCACGGAATGTTTTTCCATAACTGAAAAATTCCGGATGACATTTTGGGTTAGACAATAATCTGTTTCGTTGCTTCCTTCTGCAGAAAAGGAAACACCCTGCAAAAAATAAGTGGGATGTGAATTCGCCTCGAGAGAGGATGGAGGGGATTTTCAGATTGTCAATTTTTTGATTTCCGATTTTAATCCGGGATTGTTTTTCAGCAATCGTGAATCGGCAATCATCAAATCGGCAATTCTGAAGGGGATAATTTCCCTTGGCGAAATTCAGAAATTTGCAAGCGTAGATTTTTAGATCATTCAGGGTGGGAGTGAGGTTCCGCTTTGTCCGATACAACGTTAATTAAGAAATTTTAACGCACGAAACGGTGATTGATAATTGGTGGAAGTGAAAATACAAGTGGAGGAATTGATTCGGGAATTCAAATGAAAATATTTTGGAGCGGAATCATTCACTTGTTTTGGAAACCCCGTTCCCGCTTTCCGCTTGTAGTCCTCGCAGGTTTTTTGCGATGGACTTTTTCGCCTGTGGGCTACCGCTGCAATCGGGGCTGATTGGAAGTATTCTCCCGTTAAGGAATGCTGGAAAAAATCGGCAGGAAAAAAAGTTGCAGCGGCAGATGAAAGGAGTTGCCGGTTTTCAATTGAAAAATACAATCTGAAAATTGGAATCAATCATTCTGAAATTTCCTTCAAATGGAATTCCGAATTCAGAGCAGTTGTTTCAATGCAATCCGGAAAGCTGTTTTCGCTATGTGTTTTTTGTCGGAATTTGCGGCGAACGATTTTTCAAGCGCTTTTTTTATCGTGATCGAAACATCACTGAAAATGGCTTCGTCGGTCAACACCGCATCTTCGGTCATGAGATAAGCGAACACCCTTGCCATTCCGCAGTTCGCAATGAAATCGGGAAGCAATGAGATCCGCTCATCCGCATATTCACCGATCGGTCCGAAGAAAATTTCCTTGTCGGCAAACGGAACATTCGCACCGCATGCAATCACTTCCAATCCGTGGTGCAGCATCACATCCAATTGCTCTTTCGTTACCAAACGCGAAGCGGCGGCAGGAATGAAAATTTCAGCTCCCGACGACCAAACTATTTTTTGTGCCTCGTCGCGCGACAACAGGTTTTCCGCCACCAGCTGATTTCCTTTTTTGTCGCAGAATAATTTTTTTATTTCGCCGAACGAAAATCCTTCCGCATTCACCAATCCACCATCGCGGTCAATGATTCCCGTAACGAGCACGCCCATCTGCGCGAGATAATAAGCGGCAGCCGATGCGACATTTCCCCAACCTTGAATGATGGCGCGTTTTCCCTTTACATCGCCTCCCCACACATCATAATAATGTTTCACCGATTCCGCAACACCATATCCTGTAATCATATCGGCAACCGTCAATCCCTCGACGGGAACATAATTCCTGTCGCCGACTTTTTTTATCACACCTTCACGCAATTGGTCAATCCGTTTCGATGCGCCGGAATCGCTTATTCCGAAATGTCCCCGCACTACACCTTCCTGCGGATGAAGCAATCCGAATTTTTGTGTGATCGCAATCACATCGTGAATCTCATCCACGTTCAAATCGCCACCTGTTCCATAATAATTTTTCAAGAGTGGCATCACCGCCTTGAACCAACGTTCAAGCACACCTTTTTTCCGCGGATCTGCCGGATCAAAATTGATTCCTGATTTGGCGCCGCCAATCGGAGGACCGGCAACGGTGAATTTTATTTCCATTGTTTTCGCAAGCGACTCCACCTCGCGGCGATCCAATCCCTTGCGCATGCGTGTTCCGCCACCGGCAGCGCCACCGCGCAATGAATTGATTACAATCCAACCTTCCGCTTCCGTTTCCGCATCTTTCCATTCGAAAACAATCTCAGGTTTTTTATTCTCGTACGCGTCCAGTAATTCTTTCATGAAAAAGGGTTGAGCGCCAAAAGTACGAAATGACTTCCATCAACAAACGAAGGTTGGAATTGCAAATACTAGAATTATTTTTTTTAAACTTGTATCACATTATAGAAAAACAAAAAAACCTTTATAACTTTACCCTTATAAAGATTCATCACCCGATGAAAAAGCAAAGTAAAATCCCAAAAACGAATGCGCCTGCCAAAACGGGCAAGGTTGCTGCTGTGAAAACATCGAAGAAAAAATCTTCCGATGAAGACAGCGAAGAAGAAGACGATCTCGCCCTCGACGAATATGAAAAAGTGGAAGAGGATGATGAAGCGGATGAAGTCGATGATAAAAAAATCAAGATCGAGGAAGTTGATATTGACAATCTTGACAGCGACGATGATGATGAACCGTTTTTCGATGACGACGCCTTTTAAGGAGGTTGTGTGAAATACGAATTGTAAGAATCTACGAATTACGAATACTGCGAATGAAAAAGGATCCGACGAATAACGTCGGATTTTTTTATTGTATGAAGCTGAGACGGATATTCGTGATCATTCGCAGTTTGCAGATCCGTTTTTCATTGGTAAATCGTACCGTATTTGCAAATGCTTCCTGAAGAAGAATCCGCACTCGCACCGGTTACGCTCGACAAAACATTTATTTTATTGTTCCATCGCAACCAGCCGAGCAACGCAAAAACCAATGCCTCCTTGAAGTCAACAATATTTTTTTCGGGAATGATTATTTCGGGAATGCATTTTTCCCTCAATCGCGAAATCAGGAAATCGTTGTATGCGCCTCCGCCCGTGGCCAACATTTTCCCTCGAGAATTGCATTGCGCAGAAATTTGACCGGCAATGTGTTCTGTGAATGTCCGAAGCAGATCTTCCGTTTTTTCATTGGAAGAAAGCAAGGGAAAAACCATTTCTTCCACCCATTCGCGTCCCAACGATTTCGGCGGCGATTTTTTATAGAACGAAAGCGAATCCAGTTTCTCCAGCAATTCCGGAATGATTTTTCCAGAAGAGGAAATTTTGCCGCTGCCGTCAAATTCTTTTCCAACACGATTTGCCAAACGGTTCAGCACATAATTCACAGGGCAAATGTCAAACGCAATTCTTTTCCCGCTTTTCTCGAATGAAATATTTGCGAAGCCACCGAGATTCAAACAGTATTCATATTCACCGAAAAGCAATCGATCGCCAATGGGAACCAGCGGAGCACCTTGTCCGCCGAGAGCAACATCTGTCGAACGGAAATCGCAAACCACCGGGATTTTACATGTGTGCGCAAGGAATTCGCCGGAGCCCAATTGAAAAGTATAACCCGCTTCCGGACGATGGAAAATGGTATGGCCGTGAGAGGAAATGAGTTGAGGATATTTTTCTTTCGGAATTTTTTTCAAGAATTGCAAAACCTGTTCGCCAAGAAATTTTCCGTATTCCGAATGCAATCCCATCAATTCGGCACCCACACATTTTTCGGCCAACAACAATTTGTTTTTCCATTCGTCAGAATAAGGAATCGTTTCGGCGGATTCGATTTCGTATTCCAACTTGTTTTCCCGCCCGGAAAAATCCGCAAGACAAATATCCAATCCGTCAAGTGAAGTGCCTGACATGAGACCAATGACGTAGGTGGAACTTTTCAAGGTGGAATGGATTACGAATGATGCGAATATACGGATTGAGAATGGTGCAAAATTTATGTTTCACAATCCAATGAGTTCCCAACCCAAAAGTCATTCCCGGAAAAACAGCAATCGCTCCGGGAAAAGGAAGACCTGTCTTTTTATCAGGATCGAAAAGGTGACTATACTTTCCAATTCCACGGTTCGGTTCGGAAACTTTTCAGGAAAAATCGAATCCGCATTTAGAATGGTTGGTGCAGTAACGGGAAACAAAAAAATAAGAATGTAAAAAATGATTTCATCGGCAATTGCTTTTAATTCGCAACACCAAAATGAATTCTGATAAAAATGTTGATGTTTCCCGGTGGCGGAATGTTTACATTTTCCAAGGCGGGAATAAAAATTTGTTGCTTGCCAGTGCCTCTGGTATTTCCGTAGTCCCAATGTGAGTGGGACAATTGGAAATTTATTCCTGCATCAAATCCTGAAAAAAGCTTCAACGCCATTTGCGGATCCTTATTCAAAAAATAATTGTAATGATAACAAAGTCCAATGCAATAACCGTATGACATGTAATAACCACCGTTTTCATTCATCGCGAGGTTCGTCGGAGGATTTGCGTAAATCGCATAGCGTTCCACTCCTGGATTAAGCGAAACAAACCGGCTTGATCTTTTGCCTTGCGGCAATTCAAGATAAATCGGTATTTCCAGGAAAGATCTTCGGGAATCATAATTGATATCGAAACCCATTCCCAAACGGTGGTCCGCAATATTTCTTTTTCTTGACATGAAACACAAACTGACTTGTCGGGCTTCGGGACTGACATTTGAAATCGCTTTTCCACCATTGGCTTGCATGAAATCATTCAGACTGCCATCATTCGAACAAATGATGCCCGCACCGAAAGACAGGTAAGTATGGAATGTGGAAATTGTTTCTTGCTTGCTGGTACTGGCATAAGTGGAAACTTGTGCTTTGACAAAAAGTGCGGCACAAAAAAATAAAAGTGTGAAAAATGTTTTCATGAAAGGGTTTTGGGTGCAGATGAAAAGTCAACAAATTTCAAACCGAAAATCATTTTAAACAGCCAAAAAAATAAAATTTTGGGCAACCCTTCGTATATTCGTAAAAATTAGCATTTCATCCAAATTATGGAAACTCACACAATGACAGACCTTTCTACCGGATTGAATTTTGAACTTTCCGAAGAGCATTTGATGATTCAAAAAGCGGCGCGCGATTTTGCGCAGAATGAATTGAAGCCGGGCGTAATCGAACGCGACGAACACCAGAAATTCCCGAAGGAACAAGTGAAGATGATGGGTGAACTCGGATTTCTCGGCATGATGGTTGATCCGAAATACGGCGGCGGTGGAATGGATACGATTTCATACGTACTCGCCATGGAAGAAATTTCCAAAGTCGATGCGTCGTGCTCCGTCATCATGTCTGTCAATAATTCACTTGTGTGCTGGGGAATCCAGACTTTCGGAACGGAAGAGCAGAAACAGAAATATTTGGTGCCGTTGGCAAAAGGTGAAATCATCGGCGCGTTTTGTTTGTCTGAACCCGAAGCGGGATCGGATGCAACTTCGCAACGCACAACCGCAATCGACAAAGGCGATCATTATTTATTGAACGGAACAAAAAACTGGATTACCAATGGCGGAAGCGCTTCCGTTTATTTGGTCATCGCACAAACGCATGTTGAAAAAGGACACAAGGGAATCAATGCATTCATTGTGGAAAAGGGAATGCCCGGATTCGTTGTCGGGCCGAAAGAAAATAAAATGGGAATCCGCGGAAGCGATACACACTCGTTGATGTTCACGGATGTAAAAGTTCCAAAGGAAAATCGCATCGGCGAAGATGGATTCGGATTCAAGTTCGCCATGAAAACATTGACAGGCGGAAGAATCGGAATTGCATCGCAGGCATTGGGAATTGCATCAGGCGCGTACGAACTTGCGCTTGCGTATTCGAAAGAAAGAAAAGCATTCGGAAAACCGATTCACGAACACCAAGCCATCGCATTCAAGCTCGCCGATATGGCAACGGAAATCGAAGCCGCACGTTTGTTGTGTTTGAAAGCGGCGTGGCACAAAGACATGCACATGGACTATGGTTTGTCGGGCGCAATGGCAAAACTTTTCGCCTCACGCGTGGCCATGTGGGTGACAACCGAAGCGGTGCAGGTGCACGGCGGTTACGGTTACGTAAAGGAATATCATGTAGAACGTTTGATGCGCGACGCGAAAATCACACAGATTTACGAAGGAACCAGTGAAGTGCAGAAGATCGTGATTTCAAGGGCGGTGCTCGGAAAATAAATGTGCCGATTTGATGATAAAAAATAAAGGTCGACGAGAGTTGACCTTTTATTTTTTCAAAAAAACGCGGTGTCTCAGTATTTCCGTGGCGTTTCTTCGGCGTGAGGTTCAAAGAACTTCTTGGCACGCCAAAAATAATCAGCACATTCCAACTTGATATTGTGAAAATGATTTTCAGGAAATTCCCCTGATGATTCCGTCTTTCGAACTGCGGATGAAATCCAGGATCAATTCCTTTTCGGGTGATTCGGCAGATTCCTTTTCAATGATCTCTACGGCATTCGAAACATTCAACCCTTTTACATAAAGTGTTCTGTAGATATCTTCCACCTGTTGGATCGCTTCATTCGAATATCCCCTTCTGCGCATGCCAACGGTATTCACGCCAACAAAAGAAAGTGGTTCACGCGCCGCTTTCACAAATGGCGGAACATTTTTCCGCACACCGCTTTTTCCACCGATGAATGAATGCGCACCGATGTGAACGAATTGCGAAACACCAACCATTCCCTCGAGAATTGCCCAATCTTCAATGATGCAATGACCGGAAAGCCCAACGTTGTTGGCGAGAATCACATTGTTGCCGATGATGCAATCGTGCGCAATGTGCACGTATGCCATGAGCAGGCAATTGCTGCCGACAACCGTTTTCATCTTGTCCGTTGTTCCGCGATTGAGCGTTACGAATTCGCGGATGATGGTGTTGTCGCCGACTTCGGCAGTTGTTTTTTCATTGGCGAATTTCAAATCCTGTGGAATGCCGCCGACAACAGCTCCGGGAAATATGCGGCAGTTTTTTCCGATGCGCGAACCGTCCATGATCACTGCGTGTGGACCGATCCATGTACCATCGCCGATCACAACATCGGCTTGAATGTACGCGAATGGTTCAACCGTAACGTTGTTTCCGATTTGCGCTTTTGGATCAATGTGTGCCAGAGGGGAAATCATACAGTAGCGGGTTCCGGTTTTTTTGCTTCAATGTTTCTGACCTTCACGATTTGCGCGAGCATTTCCGCTTCGGCAACAACCTTATTGTTCACATAAGTTGTTCCTTGCATGTGGCAAAGTCCACGGCGAATGGGAGTGATCAATTCCAATTTGAAAACGCATGTATCACCGGGTACAACTTTCTGTTTGAATTTCACACTGTCCATTTTCAAAAAGTAAGTCTGGTAATTTTCCGGATCGGGAACAGTTTTCAAACAGAATACGCCACCGGTTTGCGCCATCGCTTCCACCAACAACACTCCCGGCATGATCGGCTCATCGGGAAAATGCCCGACGGTCCAGAATTCATTCATCGTTATGTTTTTCACTCCAACAACATAAGTGGAAGTGAGTTCAATGATTTTATCCACGAGTAAAAATGGCTGGCGGTGCGGAAGTATTTTCATGATTTCGCGCACGTCCAACAAGGCTGGAGTTTCCGGATTGAAAGAAGCTTCCGGTGCTTTTTTCGAGCGTTCCTTTTTTACAAGCGCCTTTAATTTTTTTGCGAATTCCACATTTCCTGCGTGACCGGGTCGTGCTGCGAGAATGTGAATCTTCATGTGCACACCCACCAACGCGAGATCGCCCACGATGTCCAATAATTTATGCCGTGCAGGTTCGTTGTAATAATGCAATTTCAAATTGTTCAACACACCGCTGTCTTTCACTTCCACATCCGGTTTATTGAAAACCTTTCGGAGGTGATCCAGTTTTTCCTTTGAAATCGGACGGTCAACCAAAACGATTGCGTTATCCAAATCACCGCCCTTGATCAGGTTGTGTTGCAACAGCATTTCGAGTTCATGCAAAAAGACAAAAGTGCGGCAACGCGAAATGTTTTCCTTGAATTCATTCAGCCGATACATTGATGCATGTTGTGTACCGAGCACTTCGGAATTATAATCCACCATCACGGTCACACGGAAATCGTCCTGGGGAACAGCGAGCATTTCCACTTTCTTGATTGGATCTTCGTAAGTGAGATTTTCCTTCAACTCAAAATATTCACGATCCGTTTTCTGTTCCACAAATCCCGCTTTTTCCAACACCTCGATGAAAGGCCATGAACTTCCATCCATGATCGGAACTTCCGGTGCATCAAGGTCAATCATGATATTGTCGAGATCGCAACCGGCAACAGCTGCGAGCACATGTTCGGTTGTGTAAATGCGACCGCCATTCTGTTCCAATGTTGTTCCTCTCGAAGTGTCAATCACATTATCGCAATCCGCATCGATCACGGGCTGTCCGGGCATATCCACGCGGCGGAACTTGAAACCGTGATTATCGGGAGCGGGATGAAATGTGAGAGTCGCTTTTTTCCCTGTGTGCAGTCCGACACCGGAAATAGAGATTGAATTCTTTATTGTTTTTTGTTTCGTGCTCATCAATGTGCGGTTGTTGGATTTGATCCCTTGCTGAGTTGTTTTTCAATATCTTTTACCTTGTTGTACAAATCCGGCAGTGAGCGGAAAACAACATAAGAGCGTTTGTAATCGCCGATTCCGAATGCTGGAGAACCCTGTATGATTTCATCATCTGCAACATTATTTCCAACACCCGATTGCGCTGCAATTTTTACGCGATCCCCGATTTGCAAATGTCCGATGATTCCAACCTGTCCGCCGATCATGCAATCGCGGCCGATTTTTGTACTTCCCGCCACACCGGTCTGTGCTGCGATGACGGTGTTCTCCCCGATTTCGACATTATGCGCCACCTGAATCAGGTTGTCGAGTTTCACACCGCGATGAATAATGGTGGAACCGAGTGTCGCACGGTCGATGGTTGTATTTGCACCGATCTCAACATGATCGTGAATGATCACATTTCCGATGTGCGGAACTTTCTGGTAATTGTTGTCGCTGTTCGGCTGGAAACCGAATCCATCTCCACCGATAATTGTTCCTGCCTGTAAAATGCAATCGTTTCCGATGACACAATCGTGATACACTTTCACACCGGAATAGAGAATGGAATTATTCCCGACACGTGCACTTTCGCCGAGAAAACAATGCGGATGGATTTTTGTATTGTCACCCACCACGGTATTGTCGCCGATGTAGGCAAATGCACCGATGTAAACATTCTTGCCGATTTTGGCGGAAGGAGAAACGAAAGCCTGTGCATCGATGCCTGTTTTGCTCAAGCGGAATTGATTGTAGGCATCCAATAATTTCGCAAAAGCCTGACGGGAATCCGCAACACGGATGAGCGTGGTGGCGGAATTTATTTTTTGTTCGGGAACGAAATCGGAATTGACGATGACGATACTTGCCTGTGTCGTGTAAATGTGTTGGGCATAAGCGGGATTGGAAAGAAAAGTCAGGGAGCCAACAACACCTTCCTCGATTTTTGCCAGTTTTGAAACTGTTTCATCAGGATTGCCTTCAACCTTTCCGCCGACGAGTGCAGCGATTTCCTTGGCCGAAAATTTCATCGCGTAAATTTAGTCAAAAAAGAGAGATTTACGTAGGGGGGAAATGGCATTGGGGTACGAATTGGGAATTCTCCGAATTTACGGATTATGAAATATGACGAATTGGAATTTGTCATGCGACTGCAAACGTTTTTTAATTGCGAAAGCGGAATGATTTCATAGCCCCGGCTGCAGTGGAAAGCCCGAAGTGTGATTGCCTGTGTGTTGCCGGACTTGAAACGGAAGACGGGAGCGAACGGAAATTTGCTGCACGTTGTTGCGCTCCCATCTTCCTTTATGTGACTAAGACGCAAGAAAGTGAATAGGGTTTACCGGACTTTGATGCGTTCTGCAATTATTTTTCACAATAAGTGCGAAAATGCATCGGGATTACCGGAGGGATTTCGGATAGCAGAGGAAATATTTCTTCACGGGATGTGCAAGAACGGAAATATTGAAAAGGTCGGCGGCTTCTGCAATGTCGAGAACATTTCCGTTTTTGAAAAGGATGTTGATCCTGATTTCATCGGTGGTGTACATATTGTTTTGAACGGCACCGGTGAAAACATAAAATGGAATCTCCTCTTTTGCCAATGAAAATTTCTTGGCGGCTTTTTTCTGCAACTCATCCACATAACTTCCGGCGAACGGTTTGTTCTGCAATTCCACCGCATACAATTTCCGGTTCACCATGTTGTCGCAGAGAAAAGAAAGGATTTTGTCGTTATGGCCTGTCCACACCTTTACACTCGTCATGATATCATTGTCGTCGAGCTTCGCGAATGTTTCCAGCACTTCGGGCTTCGAGAGAAATGCATTTTTCGAAAACCGGTTGTAGAGGAAAAAATGCAACGCGGGTGTGCAGAACAATTCAACTCCCTCTTCCGCCAATTCTTTCGCCCGCTTGAGGATATTGACAAGCAAATGTTCCGCGCTCAAAACGGTTTTGTGCAAATACACCTGCCAGTACATGAGCCTGCGCGCAACGAGAAATTTTTCGACAGAATAAATTCCCTTGTCTTCCACCACCAATTCATCCTTCACGACATCAAACATTTTCACAATGCGATCGCTGCTCACGATTCCTTCCGATACGCCGGTAAAAAAACTGTCGCGCCCCAGATAATCCAAACGGTCCAAATCCAATTGTGATGAAACCAATTGGTGGAGAAATTTTTTCGGGTATTTATTCTTGAAAATCTTTATGGCAATGTCAAGCTGTCCGTTGAATTCAATGTTGAGGCGGTCCATGAAAATCGCAGACAGGTCTTCGTGTGTGATGTTGTGTACGAGACTTGTTTCCAACGCGTGCGAAAAAGGTCCGTGTCCGATATCGTGCAACAAGATTGCAACCGTCGCGCCTTCCGCTTCCGCCGCTGAAATTTCATGGCCTTTTGAGCGGATGACTTCCAAGGCTTCCTGCATGAGATGCATGGCGCCCATGGCGTGATGGAAGCGTGTGTGCAATGCGCCGGGATAAACCAGATTCGTGAGACCGAGTTGACGGATGCGGCGGAGACGCTGAAAAAAAGGATGTTCGATCAATTTGAAAACCAACTCCGAAGGAACGGTCACGAATCCGTAAATGGGATCGTTGAAGATTTTCCGTTTGATGGAGGGTTTATTGGCCATTGAATTTATATGGTTGTATTAATACACAACTCCTTCTTTTGCTTGTCATCAATTGCACTCGGCGAATCGATCATCACATCTCGTCCGGAATTGTTTTTCGGGAAGGCGATGAAATCGCGGATGGAATCGGCGCCACCGAAAAGTGCGCAGAGCCGGTCGAAGCCGAATGCGATTCCCCCGTGAGGCGGTGCACCGAATTCGAATGCGCTCATCAGGAATCCGAATTGCGCTTCGGCATCTTCCTTTGTGAAACCGAGCACGTCGAACATTTTCGATTGCAGCTGTTTGTCGAAAATGCGGATGGAGCCGCCGCCGATTTCCACACCGTTGATCACCATGTCATACGCATTCGCGCGTACGGCACCGGGATCGCTTTCGAGTTTTGAAATGTCTTCCGGCAATGGTGACGTGAACGGATGGTGCATCGCGAACCAGCGTTTTTCCTCTTCGTTGTATTCGAGCAAAGGGAAATCGATGACCCACAGACAGGAAAATTTATTCTTGTCGCGCAAACCCAAACGTGTTCCCATTTCCAAACGCAATTCGGAAAGCGCTTTTCTTGTTTTATGTTTTTCACCGGCGAGAATCAAAATCAAGTCGCCTTTTTCTGCACCGAATGCCGCCATCCATTTTTGCAATTCCTCCGCGTTATAGAATTTGTCCACAGAAGATTTTATCCCTTCCTCATTCCAGCGCGCATACACAAGTCCGGTTGCGCCCACTTGCGGACGCTTCACGAATTCCGTGAGTTCATCCAATTGTTTGCGCGTATAATTCGCACAACCTTTCGCACAGATTCCAACTACGAGTTCGGCGTCATCAAACACCTTGAAATTTTTTCCTTTCACGACATCATTCAACTCCACAAATTTCATTTCGAAACGCGTGTCCGGTTTATCATTGCCATAATATCTTGCTGCATCGGCATAACTCATGTGCGGCAATTGGCCAATGTCAATTCCCTTTACATTCTTGAAAAGCGATCGCACCATTCCTTCGAATGTTTCCAGGATATCTTTCTGTTCCACAAAACTCATTTCACAATCGATCTGCGTGAATTCAGGCTGGCGGTCGGCACGCAAATCCTCATCGCGGAAACACTTTACGATTTGATAGTAACGGTCAAAACCGGCCACCATCAACAATTGCTTGAACGTTTGCGGCGATTGCGGCAACGCATAAAATTGTCCGGGATTCATTCGCGAAGGAACCACAAAATCGCGCGCGCCTTCGGGAGTGGATTTGATCAGCACGGGAGTTTCCACTTCAATGAAATCCTGTTCATTCAGGTAAGCGCGTGCCGCCTGTGCAACGCGGTGGCGCAACACAAGACTTTCACGAACGGGATTGCGACGCAAATCGAGATAGCGGTATTTCATCCGCAACTCATCTCCGCCATCCGTTTCATCCTCAATGGTGAATGGAGGCGTTTTTGAAACGTTGAGGATTTTCATTTCGCCCACCACAATTTCAATATCGCCGGTAAGCATTTTCGGATTTTTATTTTCTCGTTCACGCACCGTTCCTGATACCTGCACGACAAATTCCCTTCCGAGTTTTCGTGCCTCTTCCGCGAGTGCAGTGTTTGTGGTAACGTTGAATGCCAACTGTGTCAATCCATATCTGTCGCGCAAATCGATGAAAGAAAGTCCGCCGAAATCGCGTGAGGTTTGCACCCATCCGCACAGGGTGACATTTTTACCGGCATCGGCAAGGCGCAATTCGCCACAAGTGTGTGTACGTAACATTGAAATAAAATATTTTTATTGGAAAGCGAAGTTACGAAAAGTGATGTGCTGATTGCAGATTACAGATGTGCAGATGAAAAATTTCCGCTCGTCGTACGCTGAAAAATCGAAGGAAGTGGAGTGCAATTTTTGGTGCAATGAATTTCCGGATGCCTATCGTGTGTATTCCACCTCATCCAGGTATTTTCCCTCTTGGCCGCTCAAACTTTTTATTTCAAGGATGTTATCGCCCTTGAAAAGTCCCGTCACAACTGCCTTTGCTTTTCCATCCGTCAAAATCGTATCGTGTCCGAGCACAAATGTTCCACCCTTGAAGTCAAGCACATTCAAACTATCAATCCGATAACCCGATTCATACACCCAATTCCGGGTTGTAATGTAAGTGGGATCAATGGCGGAAGAGCATCCGGCAAGAAGGGCAACAGCGCAAAGCAAGAACAACAGGTTTTTCATATATGAAAGGTAGTTAAACGAAGTTGATTCCATGTTACCATAAAACGAAATTTGCCAATGGAAATTGCTTTAAGTGAAACGGATTGAAAGCGCTTTTCTTCGGTGCATTGACTTTTCAACCTTCAAACTTTCTAACTTTCCAACCTCATTATGGAACTCACTGTTTTTTCAGACGAACATTATATGCGTGAAGCCTTGAAGGAGGCGCAAAAGGCTTTTGACGATGATGAAGTTCCCGTGGGTGCAATTGTGGTTTGCGAAAACAGGATCATTGCGCGGGCGCATAATCTCACCGAGCGATTGACGGATGTGACTGCGCACGCAGAGATGCAGGCGATCACTTCAGCGGCAAATTACCTGAACGGAAAATATTTGAACGAATGCACACTTTTCGTCACGCTTGAACCTTGCGTGATGTGTGCCGGGGCATTGCATTGGTCGCAGATAAAAAAAATCGTTTTTGGTGCACACGATCCCAAGCGTGGATTCCTGCGTTTGCAAAAAGACATCCTGCATCCGAAAACGGAATTGATGGGAGGATTGCTCGAAGAGGAAAGTTCGCAGTTGCTGAAAACCTTTTTCCAGAAGAGAAGATGATTTCCGGAATTATTCCACAATGAATTTTCCGGTGGCAAGCATTCCCTCTTTTCCGATCACGGAATAAAAATAAATTCCGCCCGCAAGATTTCCGCGCTGGATTTCCGATTGATTGTTTGTCATTGGTTTTTCCATCACCATTCTTCCGAATGAATCAAACACGCGCAGGATTGTTCCGGGAGAAAGTTGCCGATCGGTTGAAAGCAATGCGGAAGATGACATCGGATTCGGGGAAAATGTGAAATGTGTGGAAGCAGAATTGTTTTCCGCTATTCCCGAATTGCAATAGGAACCCGCCTGGATGAGTGCCGTGTTGATGGCAAAAACAATCGCATTGTCATTTCCGCCAAAGATGGTTGTTGAAATGACGGGAGTTACAACCACTGAATCGGACGTGTTGCCGGTGAAGAAAGAACCGAAACTGTTGCAGTATGTTCCGCCAACGGAATCCGCCTTGATCAAAGTGATTGCAGTGTCGGTGGTGGAAGGCAGAACGGAATAACCGGTTGTGATGTATTGTTGGTTCGCATCCTCGATTGAACAATTTCCAAAACCCTTGGTTGAAAACGTGGCATCGGAATAATATTTGTCCCACAGCCGGTTTCCCAAACTGTCGATTTTCAGGATGGCCGGATAATAATTTCCCATGGTGCATCCGATGATATATCCACCATCGGAAGAATGCTGGATGGAATGTGCACTTCCGTCGCCGCTGTTCATGCTGTAGGTATTGCTCCAATTCACAGTTGCGCCGGTGGAGTCGGTGCTCATGGCAAAAGCCTGTGCATCGCCGAGATTTCCCATTCCCATTTTTCCGACAAAAACATATTCATTGTTTCCATTGACGGTCAAGTCATATCCGATGCGTTGACGGTTGGAACTCGAAACATAAAAATCATACATTTTCGACCATGCAAGTGTTCCGTTTCCTGCAATGCGAATGGAATAAATGATGTTTCCTACAGCGGAAAATCCGGTTGTGTTTCCGGTGATGACAAACGCATTTCCCGAAGCTGTTGCGGCAACGGCCCTTCCAAAATCGGCGCCTGTTCCACCGATGGATTCTTTCCAAACCTGATTGCCATTTTTATCCACGCGAAAAGCAAGCACGTCTTCATTTCCCGCGCCGAAGCTGTTCGTAAATCCGGTTGCCACAAAACCACTGTCACTTGTTTCCGTCACGGCATAAGCTGCATCCCTTCCACTGCCGCCGTATTGATGCGACCAAAGGATATTTCCAGTGTTGTCGACTTTTATCAAGAACGCATTCGACGTGTCATTTCCGGAAGTGGGAAAACTGCTTGTTTCCCCTGCAAGAATGAATCCCCCGTCAATTGTCCCTTTCATCGCATACACTTCATCGGATTGATTTCCAGAAAAAGTTTTTGTCCAGATAAGATTTCCGTTCAGATCCGTTTTGAAAAGGACAATGTCTTTTCCGGTTGTTGAAGAGGACATGTTTCCCGCCACCACATATCCGGTGGAAGTGCTGGCAACTGCAACTCCCTCGTCGGTGGATGTGTTTCCTCCGTATGTATCCTGAAAAGTCAACTGCGCATTCAGGAAATGCTGGATTCCGAAAGCGAGAATGAGTGTAAGGGATTTTTTCATGGCAGGGATTTTAGGATAGGCAATTTAGGATTTTAGATGGGGAAGATTGGTTATACCGGAATGCAAAATGTATTTTCTTTTTCAA
>CAYMZV010000063.1:0-16559 GCA_964394965.1 uncultured Chryseobacterium sp. | reverse complement strand
GAATTCAAGGTCACAACACCGCCTTCCTTGGAATATTTGATCGCATTGCTCAACAGGTTACGCAATACCAAACGGAACATATTTTTATCCGCCATGATGCGATGCTGTTCAGCAATGTCATTTTGAATCCTGATTTTTTTCTGGGCAGCATAAGGAAAATAAAGTGCGCCTATTTCTTCGGCGACTTCAAACGGGGAAAAAATTTCCGGAGCGACTGTTGCACCGTTCCGTTGCAGCAATGACCAATGCAACAGATTATCAATGAATCCCTGCAAGGGTTGAACGGATTGGTTTACCTTTTTCAATGCATCGGTCAATTCTTCCTTCGTCAATTCCCTTTCCCTAGAAAGGATCGCCTGGTTGTAATTGGCGATTGCCTTCACCGGATTCGAAATGTCATGCGAGATGACGGAAAAAAGTTTGTCTTTCGTTTTGTTCAACACAGTCAATTCCTCTTCCGATTCGATCAATTTCAGATTCAGTTCTTTCAATGTGGCGTTATGCCGATTCACCTGTGCATTTTTTTCAGTGAGCATTTCATTGCTTTTCATTTTTGTACGATAGGCATAAAACGAAAGCGACAAAATCAAAATGAGAATACCGATTCCGGTATAGAGATATATTTTCTGATTGCGCTCGCGCTCCAAGGCAAGGTCACGAATGGCGGCTTGCGCTTTCAACCGATTATTTTCCTTTTCCTTTTTATCGGTATCGTATTTCGTCTGCATGTCGGTCAACACTTTCATCTTATCGTCATTGAAAATGGAATCCTTCACTTGCTCGTATTTCTTCTCATAATAAAAAGCCAAATCGAATTTGTTCAGGTCGGCGTACAACGCTGCAAATTCCCTGTAAATGTCACGCTGCAATTCTTTCTCCTGCGCAATGCGGCAAAGTGTATCGGACCGTTGCAAACACGATTCGGCGAGATCGTATTTTTTTTCCAGCCGATAGGTTTGCGCCAGATCAAGCAGACAATCCGACTCTTTTCCCGGATCGCCCATTTGCTTTTTTATGACCAACGCTTTCAATAAATAATCTTCCGCCTTCGGGAGGTTTCCAAGATTCCTGTAGGCAACCGCAATATTCACTTCCGATTCCGAAATCCCCTGATCATCGCCAATGCTGTCGCGAATGTCCAATGCCTGCTGGTAAATCACCAATGCCGAATCATACTTGTGCATTTCATCATACGCTGCACCGATGAGATTCAACACCGTAGCATAACTCTGCGGATCCTTGAACTGCATAAAAACATTTCCAGCCTTGCGATAATAGGACAATGCCTTTTCATTGTCGCCTTGCGCATAAATGATCAATCCAAGATTTGTATAGGAAGTTCCAAGCGCTTTCAGTTCATTCGATTTTTCGCGAATCTCAACGGCTCGCAATAAAAAATAAAGTGCGCTGTCAATTTCCCCTGCTTCCTTTTTATAAAGTCCCATATCATTCAACGCATTGGCAATTCCTTTCTGGAAATTTATTTTTTCTGCAACCGTCACCGCTTTCCGTTTGTAAAACATGGCGGAATCTTCTTTGTTGAGGTGATGAAAACAAGTGCCGAGAATGACATAGGCGTCGCACATCCGTTTTGGGTTTCCCAAATTTTCCGCGTCACGTTTCAACATCATCGCATAATAAAATGCACTGTCCTTGTTGAAAGGAAGATACAGCTGCGAAACTTTTATCAAGGTCAAGACACGAGTGGAATCTTTTTGTCCGGCCAATGCATGTAAAAGACTGTCGAGTTTTTTTTTAGGGTCGGCATGCAAAGCGGAAGCGAAAAGAAAAATGAAAAGCGGGATGAAGCGGAAACGTTTCATTGTCCAATAATAATAAGGAAAATTCCAACGGCAAAGAAGAATACCCATTTACAGGATTGATCAGGGATAAGCGTTGGACGAATTTTGGGTATCCAAACAAATCAACATGAACATCAGGAAACTGAAAGTCCAATCCGAATTCCATGCGTATGCATTCTGGATTTCATTGCCGGTATTGATCGGCTCGGCCATTGCCATCTGGTTATTCGTTCCGATTGCAAATTGAAAATACCCAATTGCAGGATTGTGCGAAAAATTACGGTTGGCGAAATTTATAATTCATTACAATGAAGGTCAGACGAAACATATTCAAAAGGTTTTCCGCTGCAACGGGAATTTTCCTTTTGTGCTTTATTTCCAATTGCGATTCGCAGAATATCACGAATTATGTTTTTTCGGCTGTCTCGGGAACATTCACGCAAATCCAGGGAACAGGAGGATCCGTTTCTCCAGCACTCTCCGGCGGCACACTCGATGACGGTTATTTCAATTCCATTGCAATCGGATTTCCATTTACATACGAAGGGATTTCCTACACCACGATTTCCGCAAGCACGAATGGATGGTTTACATTCGGAAACATCCTATCGTCTGCAGTTTGGATAAACAATCTTTCAACGGGAACGCCGCGACCGGTTGTTGCTCCGCTGTGGGATGATCTCGCATTGAGTGCCAATGGGGATTTCACTTATTATTTGTCAGGAACAACACCCAACCAAATTCTCACGCTTGAATGGTTGGATGAGAAATGGAATTATTCTTCCGGATCCTGCATTTCATTTCAGGTGAAATTATTCGAGAGCACAAAACGCATTGAATTCATTTACCGCCAGGAAGCGGGAACACTGAACATTCCTTCCGCATCAATAGGACTTTCAGGATTGACATCGGGAAATTTTCTTTCGCTCAATGGGACAGGAACAGCACCCGCCGCATCTTCGGTAACGGAAACAACAACACTGAGTACCAAACCTGCAACGGGACAGACTTACCGATTCGATCCTTACACCATACGTCCATCCATCACTTCCGTATCACCGCTTTTCGGATTGCTCAATTCAACTGTCACCATCAGCGGTTCAGGATTTGATCCATTGGCTTCTGCAAACATTGTCCGTTTCGGTGCAACACAGGCAACCGTACTTACTGCAAGTTCAACTTCACTTACCGTTTCTGTTCCTGCAGGTGCAACCTATGAACCATTGACTGTAACAACCTTCGCTTCATTTCTCACCGATTACGCACCGAAACCATTTGATGTAACTTATACTTGCGGCGGTGTAATCAACAGTTCATCATACGGTCCCATTGTAGATTTTGCGTTGGGTGCAACTTGCAGGCTTGCCGGAATTGGAGATATTGATGGTGATGGAAAACCGGATGTGGCGGTAACGGATGATTTGAACGGTTCAAAATCCATTTCCATTTACAGGAATACATCAACTTATGGAACCATCAATACTTCATCGCTTGCAGCGAAAGTGGATTTTGCCGCATGTTTCCAACCGTGGAATGTTGTTTTCGGTGATGTTGACGGTGATGGAAAAGCGGATATGCTTGTATCCTGCTATTCTTCATTCGGCGATTCGATTTCGGTATATAGAAACACTGCCACAGCAGGAGTCATCAATTCGGCTTCATTTGCCACAAAGGTGAATTTCCAAACCGGAGGATATCCCACTGTAAGACTGGCCGATGTTGACGGTGATGGAAAACCCGACATGGTTGTCTCTTGCCGTACAAGCAACGCGGTAACAATTTTCAGAAACACATCCACTGTCGGAACAATCAATGCCGCTTCATTTGCAACCGGAGTGAGTTTTGCAACCGGAACAGCTCCGAATGACATGGTTGTCGGTGACATTGACGGTGATGGAAAAACAGATGTGGTTACGGTCAATGAAACGGCAAATACAATTTCGGTTTTAAGAAACACAGCGACAATGGGTGTAATCAATGCAGCATCATTTGCAGCGAAAGTTGATTTCGCAACATTGAATTCCCCTTATGCAATCAAAGTGGCGGATATGGATGGCGATGGAAAACTGGATATCATCAATAGCGGATCAAGTCCCGACTTTTCGGTTTTCCGAAATACAAGTACGGTTGGCAGCATCACAATGGCAACACGTTTGGATATTGCCGTGACCACCTATTCCGATGAATTCGATGTCAATGACATTGATGGTGACGGCAAACCCGATATTGCAGTGGTCAACACTGTCGGCAATTCCACAATTTCACTTTTCAGGAATTCAAGCTCAGTCGGGAATTGTTCTTTTGCCGCCGCAGTGAATATTGCAACTTCATCCGATCCTTTTGACATTGCTTTGGAAGACATTGACGGCGACAGCAAACCCGAAATTGTCGCCGTTGAAATGGGAAGCCATAAATTATCGCTTTATCAGAATCTCATTTCACCGCTGACAACCATTGCCCCACTTTCCGTTCTCAATTCCACAAGCAATTGTGATGATGGAACATGGCAAACCTTTTATGATCCCGCAAATCCGTCAAGGGTGCTCGCGGCAATCAAGGACAATGGAAATAATTTGGGAACAATAACCGTGAATGAATATGAAGACGGCACTCCGGGAAATTACAACAGCGTACGATACCTTGCACGTCATTTTAAAATCACCCCAACCGCACAACCGATTACACCTGTTCAAATCCGTTTGTATTTTACCAATGCCGAACTCACAGCACTGCAAACTGTCGATGCAAGCATTACAAGTGCGGCAAGTTTATCGGTTACAAAATACGATGGCCCGACTGAAGACAATGTCTATTATCCCAATGATGCGACATCGCTCACCTGGTATGCACAAGGTTCAATCACCAACAGCACAGCCTATGGCGGAAAATACCTTGAATTCACCATCAACGGTTTTTCCGAATTCTGGATTCATGGACAGACAGGGGTTTTGCCAATAGAACTTTTGAGTTTCACGGCAACGCCGCAAGACAATCATGTCAACTTGAATTGGGCTACAGCGACTGAAACGAACAATAATTTTTTCACCGTTGAAAAAACAAAAGACGGACAGACGTATGAAACCGTTGCAACAGTTGCCGGCGCTGGAACCAGCACACACACGTTGAACTATTCTGCAGTGGATGAAAATCCTTATGAAGGGACTTCCTATTACCGATTGAAACAAACGGATTACAATGGGCATTTCACTTATTCGGAAATCATTCCTGTGAATTTTACGAGCGAGGAAAACCTGTTCTCGGTTTTTCCGAATCCGGGTTATGGAAGTGTGACCATCAATTGTCCGGGTGATAAAAATGAAATGGTGGAATTGACCATTTATGACAACACGGGAAAACTGATTTCAAAATCGGCATCCACCATTGCGGAATTGGAACATCAGCAATTGAATCTGGAACAGGGAATTTATTCCATCATTGTCACAAGGGGTGAAACAAGATTCGTGCGGCAACTGGTGATGCTGTAATTTTCTTTCCCTCTACGTTTTTTTTTGATTTGATATTTCATTTTCAAAACAATTAAGACATTCGCTGTTTTTTCACCCATAAACATCGGCAATTGACCGTCAAGCAATAATTGCAAAAACCACTTGATTCTTTGCAGATAATTGCCTGCCTTTAGCGATATTTGCCCATACTCAATCCTAGGTATGGAGCCATTGCTTATTGAAAATACCATTCGAACAGCAGGTGTAAATTTTGATGCGGACAAGGCTCTTCTCAGTCTTAAAGGCAACTCCATTCCGGAAAATTCCGATGGGTTCTATCAGCCTCTTCACGATTGGGTGGAGGAATTCAAGAAAGTGCATGAAGGCAAAGTGACCTTCCGTGTGTTCATGACTTATTTCAATACCGCAAGCATTCGCCATATCATCGGACTGATGAAAAAACTGATCCAGAAATATGGCAATGACCTGACCATCCAATGGGCTTATGAAAAAGGCGACGAGGAAATCCGTGATCGCGGACAGGATCTTTCGGAAGTGGTGAAGTTCCCTTTTACGTTTGATGAAGTCCCGTACTGATTATTTCAGCACTGCGGAAATTTTTTCCACCAACACTTTTGCGATTTTAGCATGGCTTTCAAAAGTCCACCCTGCAATATGCGGGGAGAGAATCACCTTATCGGAATGGATGAGGTAATGAAAAGCTTCGGGGAATTTCGATGTTTCCATTTTTTCAAATGAAACACTTTCGTATTCGAGCACATCCAAACAGGCGCCGCGGACGGTTCCATCTTCCAGATTTTTCACAAGATCATCCGTCTTCACGATTTTTCCGCGCGAAGTATTGATCAGCCAAATGTTTTTCCGGAATTGGTCAAGGAATCCATCATTCACCATGTATTCGGTTTCAGCTGTCAAGGGAATATGCAAACTCAACACATCGGCATTGTCAAAAATTTCATGCAATGAGGATTCGGTTACAAAATCATTTCCGAAATCGCGTTTGTATTTGTCGTAAGCGAGAATGCGCACATCGAATCCACGCAAACGCTGCGCAAATGCACTTCCCATATTTCCATAACCGATGATGCCAACCGTTTTTCCCTGCAATTCATAACCGCGGTTTCCTTCACGGATCCATTTTCCATTTCTCACTTCATGGTCGGCACGGCACAAATTATTCATCAGCGCCAACAACATTCCGATCGCCTGCTCACCCACTGCGTCACGGTTGCCTTCAGGCGCATGCACACAACGGATATTTTTTCCTTCGGCATATTCCACATCAATATTTTCCATTCCCGCACCCGCACGCGCAATGCATTTCAGCTTTTTCCCCGCATCGATGAATTGCCTGTCGATCTTGAAACGGCTGCGGATGACAACCGCATCGTAATCGGAAAGTTTTTTTTCTATTTCCGTTTTTGGACTTTCATAATCTTCCTCACAGTCATATCCGTTCTTTCTCAAATCATCAATCAATGAAGGATGATTGCTGTCCAAAAATAAAATTCGCGCTCCCATGTCAGAGAATGATTCCTTTCAGGATTGAAATCGAAACGGAAAAATAAATGACCAATCCGGTTACGTCAACGAGTGTTGCCACAAAAGGTGCGGAAGAAACTGCCGGATCAAGTCCGAAACGTTTCAACAAAAGGGGAAGCAACGAACCTGTCAATGTTCCCCACAACACGACTCCTATCAATGCCGTTCCAACCGTAACACCGATGATCATCCAATGCGGACCATAATCCTGTACAAAATTCGCCCACAACGCCACACGCAAAAATCCGATCAGGCCAAGAATGATTCCCAGCACCAAACCCGATTGGAATTCCTTTTTCATTATTTTCCACCAATCACGAATGGTGATTTCCCCGAGAGCGAGTGCGCGTATGATGAGCGACGTCGCTTGTGATCCGCTGTTTCCCCCGCTGGAAATAATGAGGGGGACAAAAATCGCAAGGATAACCGCCTTCGCGATCTGATCCTGGAAAAATGACATCGCCGTTGCTGTCAATGTTTCTCCGACAAAAAGAATGACAAGCCAACCCACACGTTTGCGGATCATTTGCCAGAATGGAGTTGACATGTACGGTTCTTCGAGCGCTTCCACACCACCCATCTTCTGCGCATCCTCCGTTGTCTCTTCACGCAACACATCCACCATGTCATCGAATGTGATTCTTCCCACCAAACGATTGATGCTGTCGACAACAGGAATGACGACCAGATCATATTTGTCCATCATCAACGCCACTTCCTCAGCAGGCGTATTCACTTTTACGCTGATGATATTCGGATTGTAAACTTCCTTGATCGGTGTGCGCAACGGAACGGTCAACAGGTTTTTCAGGGAAAGGAGTCCGACTAATTTTTCGTCGTCGTCCACCACATAAATCGTATAAATGTTTTTCACCTCTTCCGCCTGCTTCCTGATTTCACGCACACACTCACGTACATTCTTACTGGAATGCACTTTCACCAATTCTTTCGCCATCAATCCACCGGCAGAATCCTCATCGTAATTCAACAGATCGACAATGTCACCCGCCTGTTCCGTATCCTCGACATGCGAAAGGACTTCGTCCTGCTGGTGATCGGAAAGTTCGGAAAGCACATCGGCCGCATCGTCGGATGCAAGATTGTCGATGACCTGTTCTGCAATCTGTTTGGAAGAAAGTCCCTCGAGAATTTTTTCGCGCTTGTCTTCCTCGAGCAGAAGCAATGTTTCGGGCGCTACTTCTTCGGGCAATAATTTATAGGCGGCAACAGCTTCGTCATCTTCAAGATCATTGAGGATTTCAGCGGCATCGGCAGGATGCAATTCATGGAAAATCTCACGTACGGTTTTTTCATCTCCTGCTGCAAGTGCAGCGCGGAGTTCATCCAAAAACTCATCCGTAATCTGAAACGACATGATTGAGAATAAAACAGGTTCCAAAAAACAGATTCCAAATTCCAGAAAACTGATTCCGAAAAACATTTGGAACCTGGAATTTTGTGATTTGGAATCTCCCGAAAATTTCGGCGCTAAGTTAACGTTTCCTCACCAACAAAGTGAGTTGTATGAAATCTTCAACCGTCAATTGTTCTGCGCGTTTCGTAAAATAAATGTGATCTTCATTTCCCGGAATGATTTCAAATGCATGAAGGGCATTGCGCAATGTTTTCCTCCGTTGGTTGAATCCGGCTTTCACCACTTCCACAAACAATTTTTCATCGCAGGCCAATTTCATGGTGGTATTCCTCTCGAGACGGATCACTGCGGATTTCACTTTCGGCGGCGGGGAAAAAACATGTTCACTGACTGAAAAAAGATAATCGATCTTATACCAGGCTTGCACAAGCACACTCAGGATTCCATACGTTTTGCTTCCCGACTTTGCAGCAATGCGTTGCGCCACTTCTTTCTGGAACATTCCCGCCGCTTCCGGAACAAGATCACGATTGTCGAGAATCTTGAAAAGGATCTGAGATGAAATGTTGTACGGAAAATTCCCGATGACGGCAATCGGTTCGTGAAACTGATCGGCTATTTCATATTTCAGGAAATCCCTCGAAATGATCCGCGATTTTATTTCAGGGAAATTCTCCTCGAGAAATGCAACCGATTCTCGATCGATTTCCACCACCCACGTTTCAAATTCGGGATTCTGCAAAAGGTATTTCGTCAGCATCCCCATTCCCGGACCGATCTCCAGCACTTTTTTGTAACGCCCATCCGGCTTCAGGCAATCCGCAATTTTCCGCGCGATATTTTCATCACGAAGAAAATGCTGGCCGAGATGTTTTTTGGCACGGACACTCATATTGAATGATGAATGATGAGTGATAAGTGATTAATTAAAAAAAAGCGGGGCATGAAATTCAATATTGCATCCATCATTAATCATTCATCATTTCCTCGAGGACCGTTCTGAACGCAACATATTTATCCTTGTATTTTTCGGAATGTTCCTTTTGCAAATCGGGCGCAAAGTTTTTCATGTAGCGATTGACGGCATCCAGGCTCGGGGAACGGTATTGGATGGAATAGGATGTTCCCTGCTCCTCTTCGACGTGGATCTTGTAAATCGTTCCGGAAGAAAAACATCCGGTGGCGACAACATCTGGAACATGTTTTTCCCTCATCCATTGCAACCATTCTTCACGAACGGAATTGTCGATGTTTACGGTTACGTTATAAATTACCATTGGTTGGTGGTTTGTAATTGATGATTGGTGAGCAGCCTTTTTTCAGCAAAACCGGTTATCCATTTCTATTCGGAAACCTTGTCTCCACGAAGCACACGGTATCGCTTCCGTGCATCCGTTGCAAACATGCTCGACGGAAATTTCGTAAAAACGTCTTGGTAATATTGCATTGCCTTTTCCTTGTCAGCCAATTTGTAATCGTACAGTTTCGCCAAATCGAATGTTGCATCATCACCGAGAATATCGGAGGAATACTTGTCAATGATCGCTTGCAGGTAAGTGGCGGCTTCGGTCCATTTCTGTTGCTTGAAAGCGATTTGGTAACGTTTGAACAGCACATCGTCCTCGAGTGAATGATTCGGATAATATTTGTCAATCGAATCCAAGTCCACAATTGCGGAATCATATCGGTTCTGGAAAATCATCAGGTCGGCGTGCGCAAACCGCATGAGCGGCGCAGGATTACTGTCGAGTGCAAAATTTTCTGTAATGAGAATGGACAAATCCATGGCGTCATTCGAGATCAATTTGGAAGTCGCTCCTTTCAAAACATCCAATTGCACTTGCGCCCATTTGAAATCGCCAATGTAAAATGCAACTTTCGCATTGCGGAATTTCGCTTCCTGTCCGATTGGTTCATACTTGAAAGCCTTTTCCACTTGCGAATAACGCAGCGATGCCTCCCACACTTGTCCGTCGAGCAGCAACACATCACCCAATTCCAATTTGCAATTCGCCTGTGCAATGGGGGAAATATCGGGAAAGGCAATTGCACTTTCTAGAATCTTGATGGCATCTTTCGTATCGAAAAGATAAAATGCATCGAGGTGTGCGAGCGTGCGCATCAATTCAACCGTACGCGAATCGCGGCCCAATTCATCGAGTGTGGAATTCATTTCCGTTTGCAAAGCCACCAATTCCTCTTTCGTATAAACCCCACCGACGGTAATCGATTTGTATTTCGAATTGATTTTTCCCATGCGCGCGGCACGGTAATTCCGTCCGTTCTCTCCCAATGAAATCACATAATCATACGCATCGGATGCCGCATCATAATCGTCATTGTCGATTGCGGTTTCGGCAAGATCCATGACCTGATCCCCGTCGAGATGATTTCGCTTGTCAACCGCTTTTGCCTGAATGAGTGCGCCCGTAAAATTTTTCTGCTGCATGTAAAGCCACATCAGCATTTCCGGCCAGATTGTTTTATCCGGATTTTTCTGCGAACGTTTTATCAATTCCGTTTTCAACGCTGCGGAAATTTTCTCATCCGGATCGGCATCCATTTTTGCCTGAAGGTTGTTCTCGACAGTTTGCTTATTCGCAACATTCTCATCGAGCATATCCAGATACTCATTCACCATCGACGGATAATCCTTTTTCATCGCGTACACATCCGCGAGTTCCGAATTGAAAGAATAGATCCCTTTCAACTCCTTTCTTCCCTTTTGATATGCTTCTATGGCCAAATCCGTTTCATTGATTCCGAGAAATGCATTTGCAAGATTGACAACAGCATCCTTGCCCGTTCCGGAATTGATTCCATTCACCCCCGCTTCAAATTCCTTTTTCGCTTTTGCATCATCACCTTCGGCTTGATAAACACGGCCGAGATCGACATGATAAGTGAGTTCGCCCGGATTGCGTTTGCCCTGTTTTTTTACGGTTTTTTCGGCATTCTTGAAATCCTTTTGGAAAATCAAACAGTTGAGATAATAATTGTAATAAATGTTGATGGGGCTTTTCTCGTACAATTTTTGGTAGTACACGATCGCCTTGTCATATTCTCCCGCCTCATAATATTGCGCCGCCATTTGTTCGTCCGTAGTCGGTGTGGTTTGTGTCGGACCGATTTCGGGCTGTGCATGAATTTCCGCTGACAAAAAAATTGTCAGGAACAGGAAAATATGCAGCGCGTTTTTCATTTGTTTTTTGTTGGAGCGGTTGCATTTTTCTCCGCCAATCTTTGGTTGAGCGTTTTCATGTATTCGTTGACACGCGGTGTAAGTGTATCATAACTCGCCTTTACATTTGCAAGTGTAGAACGCATCCGGGAGGCATATTCGTACATTTCATCCACATGTTCCTGTTCTTCCTTGATGCTTCCCTCGGCAGTCAGTCCTTTTGCAAGCGAGTTGTTCGAGATATCATGTTCCAAATCGTTCAATGTTTTTTCGGTGGAATCGACAGCCACTTCGAGCAATTCGCCATTTTCCGAAACACTTTCAAAACCCTCGAGCAGCATTTTGTAATTCGACAGGAAGAGTGCCGTCTTGAAATCCAGCGTATCACCGATTTTATTGATGTTGAATTGGATGAACTGTGAATTGTTTTTCACTTCCGTTCCCAATCGCTCAGCCATATCCTGATCGACATTTTTCAAAAGGGAATCCGTCTTGCCCAATTTGGCACGAAGTCCGTTTATTTCACCGATTTCCTTTTCATGCTGTTCGCCTTTGCACGCAAAAAGAAATGCTGCAAGAACGAATCCGATAATGAGATGCTTTTTCATTTGCTTTTCCACAATAATCAATTGATGAAATCGAATCCTGTATAGGCGCGCAACACGTGCGGAACACGAATGCCTTCCGGTGTCTGGTTGTTTTCCAAAAGTGCAGCTACAATTCGCGGGAGTGCAAGTGCGCTTCCATTGAGCGTGTGCGCGAGTTGGGGTTTTTCCGCCCCTTCACGAAAGCGCAATTTCAATCGGTTGCTCTGAAAACTTTCGAAATTGGAAACGGAACTCACTTCCAACCATTTTTTCTGTGCGCCGGAAAAAACTTCCATGTCATACGTCATTGCAGAAGCGAAACTCATGTCGCCGCCACAAAGTAAAAGTGTGCGGAAAGGAAGTTCAAGGTCGCGCAACAAGCCGGCAACGTATTCGCGCATTTCCTCAAGGATTTCGTAGGAATTTTTCGGATGGGCGATCTGCACGATTTCAACTTTATCGAATTGGTGCAAACGGTTCAATCCGCGCACATCCTTTCCGTACGAGCCGGCTTCGCGGCGGAAACAAGGCGTGTAACCGCAATTTTTTATCGGAAAATCTTCCGCTTTCAAAATCACATCGCGGTAAATATTCGTTATCGGAACTTCGGCTGTCGGAATGAGATAAAGATCATCAACACCCACATGATACATTTGCCCTTCCTTATCGGGAAGTTGTCCTGTACCGAAACCGGAATCCTTGTTGATCAGGATCGGAGGTTGTATTTCAACATAACCTGCTGCAGTGGCGCGATCAAGAAAGAAGTTGATCAATGCACGCTGCAACCTAGCACCTTTTCCCTTGTAAACCGGAAAACCTGCACCGGTGATCTTATTTCCCAATTCAAAATCAATCAGGTCATATTGTGCGGCAAGATCCCAATGCGGTTTTGCATCGGCGGGCAATTGGGGCATTTCACCGTGGGCAAAAACTTCCTTGTTTTCTGCCGGTGTTTTTCCAGCAGGGACTTTTTCGTTGGCAAGATTCGGAATCACAACCAGCAACTGGTGTGTTTCCTCTTCACATTTATTGAGTGTTTCCTGCAATTTTTTTTCCGTCTCTTTCAGCGCTACGCTTTTGTTCTTGTATTCATCCGCTTCCGCTTTTTTCCCGGCTTTCATCAAATCACCCACTTGACGGGAAATGACGTTTCCTTCCGCCTTGAGCGCATCGAGTTCGGCCTGCGTTTTTCTGCGGTCACTGTCAATGGCAATTACCTGATCGATAATTTCGACGTTGAAATTCTTTTTCATCAAGCGACGGATCACTTCTTCCTTGTTGTCGCGAATGGCATTTAACTGGAGCATAATCTGATTGTGCTGTGAATTGTAAAGTTAAGGGGAAATGACTGGAAAGTTGAATTGTTGGAATGCCCGAAAGTTAAACTTTGCAACTTTTAAACCGTTCGGCTTTCAAATAAAAAAAACCCGCAAGGATGAACTCACGGGTTTCAAGAATTTGCATTCCGTGATTATTCCGCTTTCGCAGGAACAACGGAAACGTACGAACGGTCGTCGCGTTTTTTCTTGAAGGTCACAACACCGTCAGCAAGTGCATACAGTGTGTGGTCTTTTCCCATTCCAACATTCGTGTCGGGGTAATGGGTTGTTCCGCGTTGGCGAACGATGATGTTTCCGGCAACAGCAAATTGTCCGCCGTAGATTTTAATTCCCAAACGTGGTGAGCGCGATTCGCGGCCGTTCTTTACTTTACCTTCACCTTTTTTATGTGCCATGACTTTATGGGTTTTGAGTCGGGAGTTTTGGGTTCGGAGTTTTTATTTCTGATGAGACCGAACCGGTTGCCCGAACTGATTATTCTTCCGTTTTTTCTTCTGTTGATTTTTTAGAAGACTTTCTTGTTTTTTTCACTGGTGGTTCTTCCACGGCCACTGGCTCTTCCACTGGCTCTTCTTCGGTTTCCACTTCTTCATCTTGCGTGAAAACTTTCTTGGATGGTTTCAGACGTGAACGTTCTTGCAATTCACGGATTCCTGCCATTTCAAGTTTTGCATCTTCAGCGGAAAGTTTTTCACCTTTTCCGAGAACGCTCTGGATCAAAAGTTCTGTCAACTGTTGGCGATGGCCATTCAGTTTCTGGTAACCTTTACGGCGTTTCTTTTTGAAGACAATTACTTTGTCGCCTTGCAGGTGAGAGATCACTTTTGCTGCAACACGCGCCCCGTCGATAACGGGTGTGCCGACGGTGATTTTTCCGTCATTGTCAATGAGAAGGACTTTGCTGAATTCAACAGAGTCGCCTTCTTTAGCCTCTAGGCGGTTCACGAAAACGCGTTGTTTGCGTGACACTTTGTACTGGAGCCCGGCTATTTCTACGATAGCGTACATGTGGTTTGTTTTTAGGTTTTCCCCTTAAAAAGGGATGCGAAGATAGTATTTTATTGGGGAAATGGGGCAAATTCATTCAAAAATTCGAAGATTCGAGAATCCGGTTTTGATTTATTTTGTTGATAATCAATAACTTATATTAAAGCCCGAATAGGGTTTTTCGGAAACTTACAAAGGTCATGACCTCGTTCAAATCTTCGAAAGAATCATCTTTTCCACTTCTTCCGTTTGCCAATTCTTCTCAATTCCGGGAATCGCGGCCATCACTTCCTGCATGATCTTATCCTGCTTCTCTCCACGGTTCATGGCTTCGGAATAACGAACGGACGGAGTATACGTCACCATCGAATAAAGTGGAATCCATTTATCGGGATGCTTTTCATTGAACCACGCCTCGATTTTTTTCTGCAATAAAAATTTCGGATCAGCCGTTTTGTCGCGCATATCGATGAAATTATTCAGTGCCAGATCTGCAACGGCATCACCATCGGGTTTGCGCAAGGTTTGATAATCGGAAAATATTTCGTGCCAATTCTCCTTGTGTTTCGTGATCAATTCATCCAACACCACACAATCTTCAAATCCGCAATTCATGCCTTGTCCGTAAAAAGGGACAATGGCGTGCGCGGCATCACCGATGAGAGCGAGCTTATCGTCAAATGTCCATGGAAAACATTTCACGGTTACGAGCGATGCAGCGGGATTTGCAAAATAATCGTCGAGCAAAGTCGGCATCAACGGAACTGCATCCGGAAATGTTTTTTCAAAAAAGGTTTTTACGTCTTCTCTCGTTTTCAGTTTTGCAAAAGACAGTTCACCTTCAAACGGAAAAAAGAATGTACACGTGAAACTTCCATCGAGATTCGGAAGGGCGATCATCATGAAATTTTTCCTCGGCCAAATGTGCAAGGCATTTTTCTCAATGAGGAATTCCCCGTTTTTGCCGGCCGGAATATTCAATTCCTTGTAGCCATGCTCAATGTAGGATTGCTTGTATTCAAATCGGTCGTTCGAAATCATTGCACTCAATCTCGCGGCTGAAAATGCACCGTCGGACCCGAAAATCAAATCGGAAGTGTGTGAGGATGCCGCTTTCGTTTCCTCATCGATAAAAAAACTTGTTCCGCTTTTCAAATCCACATTCGTGCAGCGTTGGTTGAATTTCAACGAAACGTTTTTCTGCGCTTCCGCCAAATCCATCAGCTTCATGTTTATTCCACCGCGCGAAACCGAATTGATCGCCTGGCCTTTTTTTCCGTAAGGTTGAAAAGCCGTTGTGCCATCCGCATTGTGAATGGAACGTCCGTACATCGGAATGGCAATCTTGCGGATTTCATCACCGATTCCAATGCCATCCAATCCGCGGAAACCACGGTCGCTCAAGGCGAGGTTGATGGATTTCCCCGCACTCATGCGGTTCTTGCGCATGTCCGCACGACGTTCGAAGACGTCAACCTTGTAACCGCGTTTGGCGAGATAAATGGAAAGCAACGAACCGACAAGACCTGCGCCGATGAGTGTGACTGATTTGGGTGTACTCATAATTGAAAAACTTTCAAGGATGGGAACGAATTTACGAATTACTAACCTGCAGATCCTTCGAATTCCAAATGAAAAATCATGGTAATGACAAAAGTCATGTTTGAAAAAAACTATTTCATCACTTCAGAAAGCCGTTCCCCGAATTTCCAAACATCTTCAAACGAATTGTACAACGGAACAGGGGCCATGCGAATCACATTCGGTTCCCGCCAATCGGGCATTACGCCGTTGCGCATCAACTGGTCAAAAAGATCGTGACCGTATCCATGTGCAATGACACTGATCTGGCAACCGCGCAATTTCCAATCGCGGGGCGTGATGATCTCGAGGCAATTTTCATTTGCCGCAGAAATTTCGTCGATGATGAATTCGAGATACCCGGAAAGTAAAGTTGTCTTTTTACACAACTCATCCATCCCCACTTCATCAAAAATCTCAAGTGACGCACGGTGCGCCGCCATGGAAAAAACCGGAGCATTGCTGATCTGCCAACCTTCAGCACCTGCAATGGGAACAAACCCCTTTTCCATCTTGAAACGGTTTGTCTTGTCGTGCCCCCACCATCCGGCCAAACGCGGCAAATTTTCGTTCGCATGTTGCTCGTGTACGAACGCGCCTGCAACCGAACCCGGACCGCTGTTCAAATATTTGTAAGAGCACCAGCAGGCAAAATCAACTTTCCAATCGTGCAGATGCAATTTCAGATTTCCAGCTG
>CAYMZV010000062.1:0-16752 GCA_964394965.1 uncultured Chryseobacterium sp. | reverse complement strand
ATCTCCATAAAAAAGGATTTATCTATCGCGGAACACGGATGGTGAATTGGGATGTTGCCGCCCTCACTGCTGTTTCCGACGAAGAAGTTTACATGAAAGAGACCGTTTCAAAACTCTTTTATGTGAAATATAAAATCGAGGGAGCAGAAAATGATTGGGTGACAATTGCAACGACAAGACCCGAAACCATTCTTGGAGATACTGCCGTTTGTGTACATCCCGAAGATGAACGCTACACAAAATTGAAAGGAAAGAAAGTGATTGTTCCGCTTTTGAATCGAAGTGTTCCGATAATTTTTGATGAATATGTCGACAAGGAATTCGGAACAGGTGCATTGAAAGTTACGCCCGCACACGACAAAAACGATTATGAACTCGGCAAGAAACATAAACTGGATTCGATTGATATCCTGAATCCGGATGGAACGATGAGCAAGGCGGCGCAATTTTATATCGGACAGGACCGTTTCGCCGCCCGGAAAAACATTGTGAATGATTTGGAAGAGGCCGGTCACCTCGTAAAAATCGAAGAGATAAAAAACAGTGTCGGTTATTCCGAACGCACGAATGTGGTCATCGAACCGCGTTTGTCCATGCAGTGGTTTTTGTCCATGAAGGAAATTTCAAAACCCGCTTTGGAAAATGTGTTGAATGGAAATATCAAGCTGATCCCGGAAAAATTCATCAACACTTATCGCCATTGGATGGAGAATGTTCAGGATTGGTGTGTGTCGCGTCAGCTTTGGTGGGGACAACGTATTCCCGCCTGGTATGACAGCGATGGGAATTTCGTTGTTGCAAAAACAAAAGAAGAGGCGTTGGTTCAACTCAACAAAATCGACAACCGGAAATTGTCAATCGACAATATCAGGCAGGATGATGATGTGGTGGACACTTGGTTTTCCTCTTGGTTGTGGCCCATTTCCGTTTTCGATCCGAAAGTTTTTGGTGGTGGAAAAGCGTACAAGGGAAACGCAGATGTGAATTATTATTACCCGACGAATGATTTGGTAACGGCTCCTGAAATCCTGTTTTTCTGGGTGGCGCGCATGATCATTGCCGGTTATGAATACAAGAATGAAAAACCATTTTCCAATGTTTACCTCACTGGAATCGTTCGGGATAAACAGGGAAGGAAAATGTCAAAGTCGCTCGGCAATTCTCCCGATCCGCTCGATTTGATAAAAAAATACGGTGCCGATGGCGTGCGTGTGGGAATGCTCCTGTGTTCGCCCGCTGGAAATGATTTGCCCTTCGACGATTCGATGTGCGAGCAGGGAAGGAATTTTTCGAATAAGATTTGGAATGCATTCCGTTTGGTGAAAGGTTTTTCCGTTGACAATTCCGTTGAGCAACCGACCGCTGCAAAAATCGCCATCGAATGGTTCGATGCGAAATTCAACGAACAGCTTTCAATCATTGACGATCTCTATTCGAAATTCCGTTTGTCGGAAGCGTTGATGGCGACTTACAAATTGGTATGGGATGATTTCTGTTCTTGGTATCTGGAAATGATCAAACCCGATTTCGTTGACGGAAAAGCGAAGCCGATTGATGGAAAAACCTTTTTGGCAACGACGGAATTTTTCGAAAGGATTTTGAAAGTGTTGCATCCCTTCATGCCGTTCATCACCGAAGAATTGTTTCACCATCTTGCGGAGCGTAAGGAAAATGAGGCGATGATTGTTGCGCAATGGCCGACGGCGGAAAAAATCGATCAGGCAACCATTGACCGTTTCAATGCATTTACGGAATCCATTATCGGTGTTCGTTCGATAAGGAACGAGAAAAACATTTCATGGAAGGAACCGCTTGAGCTTTTCATTCGCATTGCGGAGAATCCGGTGAGTAAAAAATTGGAAGGCGCGATAAAAAAGTTGTGCAATATTACAACCATCCATTATACCGATAGAAAAGTTGAAAATGCCGTATCGTTTTTGGTTTCAGGAATAGAGTTTTACGTTCCGCTTCCGAATAACTTTGATCTGGGCGCCGAAAAGGAAAAACTGAAAAAGGAATTGGAATACAACAGGGGATTCTTGGTTTCCGTCCAGAAAAAATTGGCGAATGAAAAATTCGTTGCCAACGCAAAACCCGAATTGATCGAACTCGAACGCCGCAAACAGATGGACGCCGAATCGAAAATCAAATCCATCGAGCAGCAACTTGCCAATCTGTAGCTGTAAAGTTGAAATGTTGGAAGGCTTGATGTTTCCTTTTCAACTTTTCAGTTTTCAAACCTTTCGACACAATGAAGAAATTATTTCTTGCCGCGATTGTGCTGCTGGCCGGTTGTTCCATCATCGGAATCCATTTCAGGATCCACAATCCCCGCCGTGCCGGAAAATATCCGGAGAAAACCGAAGCGCGTGTGCTGTTGGGGAATCAGGATACGAAATACAGGACTTGTTACGACGCAAAATACTATTTCCTGCATGTGACATTTTCCAATGATTTGTCGAAAGACCATTCCATCAAGGGGAATGTGTTGATGACAGGAATTGCAAAGGCTGACTTTGATACATTGCAAATTGACCTCGCCGAAAATCTTGCATTGAAAGGGATTTGTTCCATCGATACAATGGGAACAAAAAGGGATACAAAATGCGATTTGAGATTTTTCAGAAAGGCCGGAGCGTGTTTTGTAATCATGGATAAAAAAGTTTTGTTTGGAAAACCTTTTGCCTTGTATTTCACGTATTCGGGAATTCCATCCGAAGCAAAGCGCCCACCTTGGTCGGGTGGAATGGTTTGGAAAAAAGACAATTTGGGAAAACCGTGGGATGCCGTTTGCTGTGAAACGGAAGGAGCCAGCTTGTGGTGGCCGTGCAAAGATGTAATGAATGATGAACCTGACAGTGTTGATATAACGCTGACCGTACCATTCGGTGTGACAGCGGTGAGCAACGGACAACTCAAGGACACTTCCACTTTTCATGTTTGGGATCAAAAGACAAATCCGGAATTTGAAAATTTCCATTGGCACGTTTCCTATCCGATAAACCTTTACGACATCACTTTTTACATCGGCAATTACAAATTATTGCACGACACCTATTACAGCGAAGTCACACACGATACATTGCAACTCAATCATTATGTGCTCGCGCAGAATTATGACAAGGCCGCCACACATTTCCAGCAACTGAAAAAATACCTCGCGTTTTATGAAGCGACTTTCGGTCCGTATCCGTGGTATCGCGATGGATGCAAATTGGTGGAATCTCCTTATGCGGGAATGGAACACCAATCGGCAATCGCTTATGGAAACGGTTACAAGGATGATCCGCGGAATGGTTTTGATTACATCATCCTGCACGAGACTGCGCACGAGTGGTGGGGAAATTCAGTCACTGCAAATGATTTGGCCGACGGTTGGTTGCACGAAGGATTCGCGACTTATTCGGAAGCGTTGTATGTGGAAAAAACAAAAGGGCATGAAGCTTATATCAATTATCTTTTGACTTACCGATTATTCATCATCAATCGCCGTCCTGTCGTCGGTGAAAAGGGAATTCGTTATTTCGATTATCACGACGAAGACATTTACATGAAAGGTGCGTGGGTTTTGCATTCGCTGCGTTATGCAATTGGAAATGATTCATTGTTTTTTGATATTATCCATTCCTATTACATGGAAAACAGGATGAAGACAATTTCTTCGGATAAACTCGAGGAAATGGTGAATCGGAAAACGGGAAAGGATTTTCACTGGTTTTTCCAAACGTATTTGTATGACCGGTTTACGCCTGAATTGGAATATTGCGTGAAAAATAAAAAGCTGTATTACCGTTGGAATAAAACGAACGGAAGTTTTCCAATGACGGCGAAAGTGAAAATGCCCGATGCGAATGCAAGTTGGATTTCGCTCCCTGATCCATCGGGAAAAATAAATTCCATTCCGATACAGGGAAGCGGTGTTGTGGGCAGTTTCAACGATTACGAATTCCTGTACAAGCCCGTTGAAAATAAAAACCTGTGGAAGGAATCGCAAATCGGCAATTGATCACTTTCCCTTGAACGTGTTCAGCCATTCCATCGCTTCTTCCTTTTCCCTGAAAACCTCATAAGGCGAAAGCGGCTTGTAGAACCGTCCATAAAATTCGGCGATCAACCGATAACCTAACGTCGGTGCGAACATGGCTACCGCGAGAAAAGGTTGCTTCGGTTCGATTTGACTGGCGTAATCGCGCGCCTCTTTTGTATACCAAAGTGAACCTTCCGCTGAAAAAAGAAACGGATATTTTTTTTCCGCTGTAATCCTGAGAAAGATCAAATGCATTTCATGCTTGATTTCTTGCGTGATTTCCGCGCCATCCAGGTAAAGGACATGCACAATCCCTTCACTCATCCATATTTCAACACAGTTTCCCGCGACGAATTTTCCATCATCGGAATGCTCTTTTTTCTCCACAAGAAAGTAATGCTGGTGTTTGAGCCTGCAATATAATAATATTTAGTAATCGCGATTACTATTGTGTAAAGATGGGTAAGCTGTAACGGACAATAAGGAAGTCCCGGCAATCGTCACTACATGTATCCGCTCAACTTATAGGAAATGCATCCGAACCATTCGTGGAAAAGTGTATTCCAGTCGCCGAGTGTTTCCGCATCGGGGAGAAAACAATAATCGAATTCGAATTTCCACGGGCCGCTGTAACGATCGGTGGAATAAGGGGAAACGGAAATGCCTTCCTTTGAAAAACAGCCCAGCGACCTTCGCATGTGGAATCCGGATGTGATGAGCAGGTAGTGCCCGGTCGGATTTATTTTTTGCAAAAGCGGCTTGGTCATCGTTGCGTTCTCGTGTGTGTTGCGCGATTGGTTTTCATAAATCATCACCGAATCCGGAATTCCTGCGTCATGCAAGTATTTTTTTATTCTGTCGCTTTCCAAATGATCGGCATGCAAAATGCTTCCCGATCCACCGGTGAAAATGATTTTCGGGGCAACCCCCTTTTTCCAAAGTTCAAGCGCCTGCATCAAGCGGTCGGCTCCCCTCGAGAATTGAATGCGTTCCAATGCATCATCGTAACTGCTCACGCCTCCGAGTACAATGATTGCGTCATAACTTTTCGGTGCAGGTTCTTTCACAGCCTCCACTTCCCAAATGTGCATGGTGCGATCGAAAATGAAACGGTTGGAAAAAAACACGAGCATCACAACCGCCGCAATCCGCAATCTCCTTTTCCTGAATTCATCTTTTGTCCGCCACGACCAAATCAATAAAATGAAAACCCACGTGAGCGGCATGATTAAAAAGGCGAGCAATTTTGAGAGGAGGAAAAACATCGTCCAAAGATAATGTGGTAATTTGCTGATATGCTAATTTGCCGTTGTCTTTTAATTTTGAAATGTTGAATTTCCTTTTTTGTTTTATCCCTACATCGGCATATTGACAAATTAGCACATCTTTGTTTCATGCGCTTCCGCTTCTTCCGCAACATCCTTTCCGATTTGATTTTTTTGCCGCTTCTCGTTTTCTGTACGTTGAACATCCCGCTTGTGAATTATGGATTGAGAATGGCGAAAGGCGAACTGACAATTGTCTGGAATGCACGCCCGGTGAATGAGGTGTTGGCCGATGCAAGCGTTCCGGATTCCGTTAAGGCAAAGTTGAAACTCATTGCTGAAATCAGGCAATTTGCGGTGGATGAAATAGGATTGAAGCCGAGTGAAAATTACACCACGTTTTACGACCAGCATGGACAACGCTTGATTTATGTAGTGACGGCATGTCAGCCATTTGCCCTCGAACCGCACCTTTGGCATTTTCCCGTTTTGGGAAATGTTCCGTACAAGGGATTTTTCAATGTGGACAAGGCAAAAGAGGAAGCGAAAAAATTAAAGTCGCAAGGATTCGACATTGATATCGGAGGCGCATCTGGTTGGTCGACACTCGGATTTTTCAAGGATCCCATTCTTTCGCAGATGCTGAATGACAACGAAGGTGATCTTGCCGAATTGATCATTCATGAATTGACGCACGGCACAATTTTCGTGAAAGACAATGTGGAGTTCAACGAAAACCTGGCAAGTTTCATTGGTTACAAAGGCGCCTTGTTGTTTCTAGAAAAAAAATTCGGGAAAGATTCGAAACAATATATGGAGTATGTGAACGGAAGAAAGGATGATGAAACGCTGGAGAATTTCATGCTCACCAGCGCGCACTCGCTCGACAGTCTCTACAGGAATTTTCCGAAAAATTGCGACAGCCTGACGAAAGTGAAAATGAAAAAGGAAAAATTCAGTTCGTTCGTCATCAATGCAAAAACACTTTCCCTTGCCGATGACACTTTATTTTATGCGCGTTTCCAGAGGAGAATCGAAAAATCGGGGAACGCATTTTTCATGCAGTATGTCCGTTACGGTTCCAAGCAACACGATTTCGAAAGCGATTTTGCAAATTACAACGGTGATTTGAAAAAATATGTGGCAATGCTGAAAGTGAAATATGGGAAGTGATTACCACTCCGTATTTCAATAAAACGTGTATTGGAAAATTCTCCTGTCAAGCAAATGCCCCCCAACCGTGTAATCCCTTTGTTCCGAAACGAAATCCTTTTCATTGTAGGAAAAAGTGGAATATCCGTTCTGGTGACCGTAACCGACCGATTCCTCTTTTATTTTTCTTCCCTTGCCGTCATACGTATAACGGTAACCGATCCAAAGTCCTGTATTGTCATACAGCAGGTCGTCAAGAATATTTCCATCCTTGTCATAGGTCTTTTCACTTTTCGGAGAGCGCTTGCCATCTTTCGTTCGCACGCCAATCGCTGATTTCAATTTGCCATCCGGCCACCATTCGTATTTCGTGCTGTCAATTGCATACGGTTTGGTGTAAGGCAATTGTTTGATTGTAGACATCATGTAAGTTGCTTCAACATCCAATTGCATCTTGCCGTCGGCATCATATTTTTTGAAATGATAGCGCCAACCGATCGGTGTATCATCACTCCATGCATCCGGTTTGTATTCCTGTTCGACTTTTCCGTCAGCATTGTAAACGATCACGAGCGAGTCGCTGAGTTTCGTATTGTCTTCCCAACGCAATTTGCAGGTTCTGCGATTGTTTGCATCGTAGAGATAAACGGTTGAATCATCCAGCTCTCCCTAAAGAAGCCGTGATGCAACCGAAATGATGTTTCCCGATTTGTCATAATGATAAACCGTTTTTTCGGGAAAGAGTGTCACGTCGGTCGGGGTTCGTTTCATCATCAGCAACCTGCCATCTGCAGCGTAAGTGTAACTGAAAGTTACGGTGAGTTTGTTGCCGTCAAATCTTTTTTCCTCTGTCAATCTTCCCTTTTGGTCATACGAATAAGTTGTTCGGTCATGACCATCCGTAACAAAATAAGAAGGTCCCCAGGAATCTTCAAACAGGATGCTGTCATTCGCAGCATAACCGTGCAGCACAATTTCCGCCGCTTCATTTGAATAGGCGTTGCCGATATAATCGTAATAGATTTGCGAGGAGGAATCTGTCGGTTCATTCATCAGCAACACATTTTTCCGGTAATCTTCGCTTCGCGTATTTCTTCCTTTCACATCAAACTCATTCACCGACGAAAGAATACGTGGCGTCGAATCCCCCGCATCACCATAAGCCACAATTTCAACACGTGTGCTTTTTATATTTTTCCCGGGAGCATCATCGGCCATTTGCCCGAACGAATGCAGAGAGCAGAAAAAAGCAAGGGAAGAGAGAATAAAAAAGGGTCGCATCATTTCATGGATTTCAATCGGCAAGATATTTCATTTTTCAATCGCAGTAATAATTCGGACGTGCCTCATGAGGGACATTCTTTGTGTTCCTTCATGGGGTGGACTATCTCCCTTGGAACCCTTCGGCCTCATGCAAAAAGAATTGCAGATTCAATGATTTTCGATTGACTTGAAAAAAGTGAAAAATTTCCATTCCGTATTCGTAAATTCGTACTCATGATTGACCAAAAACCTTACCATCCCAAGAATAAGATCCGCATCGTTACCGCCGCTTCCCTTTTCGACGGACACGATGCTGCAATAAATATCATGCGCCGCATTATCCAGTCGAGCGGCGCAGAAGTCATTCATCTCGGTCACGACAGAAGCGTTGCCGAAATTGTGAATTGTGCCATTCAGGAAGACGCGAATGCAATTGCCATCACTTCGTATCAGGGCGGACACATGGAATATTTCAAGTACATGTACGACCTGTTGAAGGAACGCGGTTGCGGCAACATCAAGATTTTCGGTGGTGGCGGTGGAACAATTCTTCCTGAAGAAATAAAGGAATTGCAGAATTACGGCATCACGAGAATTTATCATCCCGACGACGGACGTGCGATGGGTTTGCAGGGAATGATCAACGATCTTCTCGAGAAATCGGATTATGCAACCGGATTTTCATTGAACGGCGAAGTAAAGCATCTCGATGCAAAAGATCATATCGGCATTGCGAAATTGATTTCCGCCGTTGAAAATTTTTCCGACAAACACGGTGGTGCCATCACCGAAATAAAAGCGCTTGCGAAAAAATCGAAAACACCCGTGCTCGGAATTACCGGAACCGGTGGTGCAGGAAAATCCTCCCTCGTTGATGAATTGGTTCGCCGTTTCCTCATCGATTTCAAGGACAAGACCATCGGAATCGTTTCTGTCGATCCATCGAAACGGAAAACCGGTGGCGCACTTTTGGGCGATCGCATTCGCATGAATGCCATCAACAATCCACGCGTCTACATGCGCTCACTTGCTACGCGCCAGAGCAATCTCGCGCTCTCGAAATATGTTCAGGAAGCGGTGGAGATCCTGAAAGCGGCGAATTTCGATTTGATCATTTTGGAAACTTCAGGTATCGGACAGAGCGATACGGAAATCATCGAACACAGCAATGTGAGTCTGTATGTGATGACTCCCGAATACGGAGCGGCAACCCAATTGGAAAAAATCGACATGCTCGATTTTGCAGATTTGATTGCACTCAACAAATTCGACAAGCGCGGCGCACTTGATGCCTTGCGCGATGTACGCAAACAATTCAAGCGCAATCACCAGTTGTGGGAAACCGACGATGAAAAACTTCCCGTTGTGGGAACCATCGCGTCGCAGTTCAACGATCCCGGAATGAACCATCTCTACCGGATGATCATTGACAAGATCGTGGAAAAAACAAAAGCCGACCTGAAATCGCATTTCGAAATCACGAAAGAGATGTCGGAAAAAATTTACATCATTCCACCTTCACGCACCCGTTACCTTTCCGAAATCACCGATAATAACCGCGGTTACGATAAAAAGGCGAAACAGCAATCGGAGGTCGCGCAGAATCTGTACGCGATTAAAAAGGCGATTGATGTGGTGAAAAGTAAAAAGGAAAAATCAAGTGAGGCGATTGTTGCGGCGCTGGAAGGGGAATACCGGAAACTTTTGCTTGATCTCGATCCGAAAAATTTCAAGCTGATTGAGGAATGGCCGGAGAAAATCCAGCAATACAAAAACGAATTTTACATTTTCAAGGTGCGTGACAGGGAATTGAAAATCTCCACGCATTACGAATCACTGTCGCATACAAAAGTCCCGAAAATTTCCACACCGCGTTACGAAGCGTGGGGCGATTTGCTGCAATGGATCATGCAGGAAAATGTGCCGGGGGAATTTCCATACACATCCGGAATTTATCCGTTCAAGCGTGAAGGCGAAGATCCCACGCGCATGTTCGCCGGCGAAGGCGGACCGGAACGCACGAATAAAAGATTCCATTACGTTTCCATCGGACTTCCCGCAAAACGGTTGTCGACCGCTTTCGATTCCGTTACACTTTACGGCCGCGATCCCGATCACCGTCCCGACATTTATGGCAAAGTCGGAAATTCCGGTGTGAGCATTTGCTGTCTCGACGATGCGAAAAAACTGTATTCCGGTTTTAATCTCGCCGATCCGAAAACTTCCGTGTCGATGACCATCAATGGTCCGGCTGCCATTCTCGCTGCATTTTTCATGAACGCCGCCATCGATCAGCAATGTGAAAATTACATCCGTGAAAACAAATTGGAGAAAGACGTTGAGAAAAAATTGCATGAATATTATGACGCAAAAAAAATAAAACGCCCGAAATACCAAGGTGAACTTCCGGAAGGAAATGACGGACTCGGTTTGTTGTTGCTCGGGATTTCCGGCGATATGGTTTTGCCGAAAGACGTTTATGGAAAAATAAAAGCGCACACGCTCCAGCAAGTGCGCGGAACCGTGCAGGCGGATATCCTCAAGGAAGACCAAGCGCAGAATACGTGCATTTTCTCCACCGAGTTTTCCTTGCGTGTGATGGGTGATGTGCAACAATATTTCATCGACAATAAAGTGCGGAATTTTTATTCCGTTTCCATTTCCGGTTATCACATTGCGGAAGCGGGCGCCAATCCGATTACACAATTGGCGCTCACACTTTCGAACGGATTCACTTTTGTGGAATATTACCTGTCGCGCGGCATGCACATTGATGAATTCGCACCGAACCTTTCTTTCTTTTTCTCGAATGGAATGGATCCCGAATACGCAGTGCTCGGAAGAGTGGCGAGAAGGATTTGGGCGAAAGCGATGAAGCAGAAATACAATGGCAACGAACGTTCACAGATGTTGAAATATCACATTCAGACTTCCGGCCGTTCCTTGCACGCACAGGAAATCGATTTCAACGATATCCGCACAACGCTTCAGGCCTTGTATGCGATTTATGACAATTGCAATTCATTGCACACAAATGCATACGATGAAGCGATCACCACACCAACGGAAGAAAGCGTCCGTCGCGCAATGGCGATCCAATTGATCATCAACCGCGAATTGGGATTGGCGAAGAATGAAAATCCGATGCAGGGATCATTCATCATTGAAGAGTTGACCGATCTTGTGGAAGAGGCGGTGCTGACGGAATTCGATCGCATCAGTGAGCGCGGTGGTGTGTTGGGCGCAATGGAAACCATGTACCAGCGCGGAAAAATCCAGGAGGAAAGTTTGTATTATGAAACATTGAAACACAACGGGGAATATCCGCTCGTTGGCGTGAATACTTTCCTGTCGTCAAAAGGTTCTCCGACAACCATTCCCGCAGAAGTCATTCGCGCGACGGAAGAGGAAAAACAATATCAGATTGAAATGTTGCAGAATCTGCACAAGGCGAATGAAGGTAAATCTGCCGAGATGCTGAAACGTTTGCAGGAAGTGGCGATCAGGAATGGAAATGTTTTTGCGGAATTGATGGAAGCGGTGAAGTATTGTTCCCTCGGACAGATTACGGAAGCGTTGTTTGAAGTGGGTGGACAGTATCGGAGGAATATGTAGCCGCAGGTTTCGCTGGTTGCCGCAGGTTGAAGAGTGAACAACATTTTATTTTCCCGCAATCATTTTGCGATCGCAAATTTTACTTCATGAAAAAATTCAGCATCCTTGTTTTCTTTTCCTGCATTGCATTTATTTCCCTTGCAAGTTATCGTCAATCCAAGGATGAGGCGATGGCAAACTTATATGTTGTTTTCGCCGGTGCGTCAACCAATTTCAATCATCTCGATTCCATTGCAAAAAATATCAGTGCGAAAACCGGGATCAAATATGAAACCGATTTGGTGTACGACAATAAGCGGGGAATGATTCTTCCCGATACGAGCAGTGACGACATTTATGCGGGAAGTTATTATCCGAGAAGATATGCGGAAGAACGGATCAGCATTGAAATGGCCGGATATTATAAAAGTGGAGACTTGCGCGATGCGGATTCAACAATGATGACAATCGTTACCGGAATTTTTGGCGAGAAAAAAGATGCTGCAGTAAATCTCGCGAAAGTGAAAGCGGTTGTCCCGAATGCTTATATGAAAAGGGTGAAGCTTTATCAGGGCTGCATGCATTGACTTTTCAATTGAAATGAAAACAACTCGCCAATCGGTGTTTCCCTTTTTTTGTCCCCTTTGATTTTTTTGCACAACACCTTTTTGCCTTTCGCATCCACCGCGCAATTTCCCGTTGACTTTTTCTTGTCGACGAATAACGTTTGGAAGAGCCGGTTGAAGTCGAAACGAAATTCTTATTTTGATAAGTGGTGTCGTTCGAAACCACCACAGCTTGATTGGACGAATCAGATGGATTGTTGTTTTGTGCGTGCAATCTCGCATATTCCTCATCCGCCAATTTTTGATATTGATGGCACGGGCAATTCGGATTTCTCGGATCCCACAAATCATATTTTGCAGTTGTGTCGCTTGGAATGGTATCACCGATGGCGAATGAGATTTTCGGTGCGGAAAAAATCAGTAAGAAAAAAAACAGTTGGAATAGGGATTTCATTGTGTGAAAAAGGTTTGCCGCTGAGACGCAGAGTGCGCAGGGTTTTTCTCCGCGTTCTCCGCGCCTCCGCGGCAATTTTATTTGTTATTTTTTATTGATCGTGATTTTGTCGACGGAAGTCCAGGTCTTGAATTCGTTGGTGTAATACAAATACGCCGATGAAGCCGGTGCATCATACGTTCCGGGAATTTCCGCTTTCAAATCCAAATTGATTTCCTTCACCGCATTCGCTTCCATTCCGCGATAATAAATCGCAAGATTGTTTCCGTGCATTTCATAATAATCGAACACATTTTTTTCCTGCAACTCTTTCAACTGCCAAGGCTGGACTGTAAATCCTGCAGGAATTCCGATGATCGCCATTGTACTTGGAATGTCGGTGTTTTTTTTATTGGTGACGGTGGACGTGAGGCGAACGGTTTCTCCCACATTCGCAATTTTCGCTGACAATTTTGTGGTCAAACCGACTATGCATTGTGCATTGGATTCCGGCAAGGTTGTATTCCAATCCACAGCGACAGAGTAGGGAAGTGCGGTTTTCACTCCGACGAATTTCACTTTTATGGAATGTTGTCCATCACCTTTTACAGCAGATTCCAAACTGTCCACAACAATTGCATTGCGCTCTCCGGCCTTGTACGATTTGGTTGCCACTTTTTGTCCGTCCACATAAATTTCAATTGTTCCATCCTCATTTGTTTTTTTGCTGTACTTCGCATATTCTGTCAATGCTTTCAGTGCAAGAATTGTTCCCTGTGTCGAACTGAAAACACCATCGCCACTGCGGGAACCGACTACATATTGTACGGCTCCGTTCAACGCACTCGCATATTTCGCCGGTGATTTCAAAATGGCGAGAATGGCAAGTGAAGTGGTTTCAATGGTCAACGACTGCCCTTGTGAATAGGTGATGGAATGCGTGGTGCCTGTCCAGCTTCCGTCTTTCGCTTGCAGATTCAACAGCATATTCATTGCATCATCTCCTTTTTGTGTTTCACCCAGCGAATAGGATGCATTCGCCATCATCGCGAGCATGTATGGGTCTTTTTTATCGACCGCATTTTTATAGTTCACCTCGAATTCCTTTTTGATGTCGGTGTAACCCGCTTCTGCAAGTGCGAAGACGATGTACGAATTCAAGATATCGTTGCTGATCATTCCGAAATTATGGTAAGCGTGTTGCTCCCTTTTGAATCCACCGTTTCCGTCCTTGTGACTCATCAGCCATTCCGCTGTACGGTCAATCATTTTCTGATCCACATCCCCTCCCGCTTTTTTCATGTCGGTGAATTCCATGATTCCGTAAGCGGTCAAGCCTTCGTGTCCGGGATTTGCACCAAACCATTCGTAACCTTTATCGGGCGCTTCAAAAGTGGTGAGGCGTTTATATCCGCGATTCAACAAATCATTGGCGTATGCAAGAGTCTTGTCATCCTTGCTGTCGGTATTGTGCAAATAATCCAACACCATTGCATTCGGATAGGCGGTGCAGGAAGTCTGTTCGAAACAGCCGTAAGGTTCCTGCAAAATTCCGGCAACACCTTTCATCAAGTCGCTCACCACATTCGGGAATGCGGTGAAGTTTATCCGCAAGGAACCTCTCACCATATTTTTCGGTTCGAATGAAAATTCATTTTCCTTTTCCTGTGAAGAGAAAGAAGCTGCAACCGGAAATCCTTTCGGCGCTATTTTTATTTTTTGTGTGAACGCATCACCCAGTCCGCATGATTTGAACGAGATGGTAAAATCACCCGCTCCGATTTTGTCGAGCACATCGTAATCGAGATAAATTGTTTTTGCTGCGCCGGGCATGATGGTTTCAACGGATGGAATTTCCCCTATCGCTTTCAATCCATCGGGTGAAGTGATGCTGAGTATTCCGCCGAGCGGTTTGTCGGTATTGTTTTTCAATGTCAAGGGAATGGAAACATGATCTTCCGTTGCCACTTCCACAGGAATTTTTGTACTCATCGCGAATGGGAGTTGTGTGAAGAAATTGCTTTCCGATCTTCCAATGATTCCATTCGTTCCGATTCCCTCAACGGTTGTGCGGAATGAAGTGATGTCGTCGGAAGCATAAAACTCAACCGTCTTTTTTCCGGTTGCATCCACTTCCAGATCCGGATTCCAATAAATCGTATTCCTGAAATCGGTTCTTGTTTCCACATTTTCTTGTTTGTTGTAAACCGGTGCGGAAAATTGCCGTGCGCGATAATAAACCGTTCCCGATTCCTGGATATTATTTTGTGGGGAAACAGTACTTGTGGAATCCGCCGTACTGAAAAAATTGGCGCGATCATCTTTTACAATTCCATTCACGGTATTGTTCGAAACGGTTTTTGAATCGAGAGCCGGGGCGTCCGTTGCAGGTGTTTTCTCCTTTTTGGCTTCTTCATGATCGCTCAATGCAACACGTTGATTTGCGTTTTGCACCGCTTCCGATTTTTCCACAACAATATCATCCTGCTCCATTCCGCGTCCATTCCATCTTCCGCCCGAAGCCGCAGGCGCACCTTCCGCTTCACGGTCAATACCGATTGCCGCTGCAGTTGGCGCTACCAATCCCCATCCCCAACCATTGTTGTAATTGTTTTTCGGATAGAGATAATAAACCTGTGCCTGCGAATAATCGGTCACCTGGATTTGCTGTGGATTATAATCACCACCTGAAATGGTAAGTGTTGTTGCACGAGACAAATCAAGTTTGTTGAACGTGAATGTTCCATTTTCATCCGCCTGGTATTCTCCGCTGTTGTTGATTTTCAATTTTGCATTTGCAACCGGTTTACCCGAATACGCATCAAGCACAGTTCCGGAAAGGATTGCTTTTTCGCCGGGATAAGAGGGTTGCGGAATATCGCCCGACATTATCTTTTCCCAAGTGAATCTTCTCCATCCGGCTGTCATCAACAAATAATCCAACGCCTGATCGGCATCCTTTTCCTTGCTGTCGAAATAAAAAGCGGGCTCTTCCACTTTTTCGTTGATGTCCTGTTGCAATAAAAGCTGTGAAAGGATATTGCCCGATTTGTCGTCGGCGAAAGAAAGCAATTGGTCATTGACAACAGCCATGGAAAGATTGGCGGGAATCGGATTTCCATTCTGGTCTTTCACGGTTACTGTCATTGTCACTTTTTCCCTTGGCTGGTATTTATCCTTATCCGTTTCAACGGAAATCTGCATTTGCTTATTCTTGTTCACGAATGCAAGACGTTCGGCACCGGGAATTCCTTTTGAATCGAACAATGTGATTTGTGCAACACCAATCGGAAAGTTGGATGTCGGAAAAATAATCTTGTTGTTTCCCTTTGTCACGTCGATGACGGTTGAGTAATAAACTTTTCCGCGCACCTGTGCGAGCAACGACAATTCCTGAGCCTGTGTCGAATTGATGGTCACACCCACTTCTCCCGTTTTTGAATTGTCAATGTTCATCACGTAACCACTCGACAGTGCTTGTGGAACCGGATAGGTTTGTGTGATGCCTTCGGGCTTCGTGATTTTCACGACATATTTTTCATTGGGCTGTGGATTGAAACTGAAAGCGCCCATTCCCTGGTGGAAACTGCTGAACGATGCAACCTGACTTCCTTTTTCCGTCAATACGATTCCCTCCACGTCGGCTGGTTTTCCGAATTCATTCAATGCGCGAAAGGCAACGTTGCTTTGCAATCCTGTAACCAAGTCGCCGCCTTCAGGCAACAAATCCAAACTGATTTTATTCAACACGATCGGAATGGAACGCGAAATGCTTTCCGTGCTTCCGTTGTAATCGATCATCACATTCAACAAGCCGTCATTGCTTGTCAATTTTGCGGGCAATGTGAAGTGAATGTATTTTTCCCCGTTTTCGTCGGTGACTTCCGTTTTCTCCAGGATTTTTTCACCGTTCAAACTTGTCACATATCTGATTGAATAATTGGAAAGCGGTTTATTCTCGTTGGTATTCAAATCCAGTTTTGCAACCACTTCATCGCCCGCACCGAAAGCCTTTTTCTGAAAATCAAGTTTCATTTTCAGATTGGGAAGGATCACATCCTGGACTTGTATTTCCTTTTCGAATTTATTGTCTTCACCTACATTCTTCATCCAGTTGGTGTATGCGCGCACCTTGTACAAGCCACCGACCGCATTTTCCCCCAATGAAAAATCACCGGCGGCAATTCCGTTATTGGCGATGAGATTGATTGTTTTTTCAATGGTGCCTTTCGGATTCACCAATTCAACATGAACGATGTCACTTTTTTTGGAAGCTTTCAGCGACTGTCCGTTGCGCACAAAAATGGAAAGCCACATCGTTTCTCCGGGACTGTAAAGCGGCTTGTCCATCTGCACATAAACCCGGTCCTCGGGAAACTGCTTGTTGTAATCGGACATTTTTTGTTTGGCATTCTTGATGAATTCATTTTCCATCGAGAGTTGGTAATATCC
>CAYMZV010000061.1:0-16873 GCA_964394965.1 uncultured Chryseobacterium sp. | reverse complement strand
CTATAGAAAATCCGGCACCGCCGCCGCCCGACCAACCCAATCCACCCGTTCCAGCACCGGCTCCTCCCCCATTTTGTCCTGCTGCACCCGATCCGAGAAAAACCCCATCACCACCATTTGATCCACCGGCAACACCAACTCCACCGATACCATAAGTTGAAAATGTAACTCCATTTCCACCCACTCCACCATCGGCAACCAAGCTGCCGTCGATCTGTACATTTCCAGTGCAATAAATAATCAGCGGTTGTGTTCCTGTCACGGTTACAACAGCGCCTGCATTGATTGTGAAAGATGTGAAATTGTAAGTTCCCCCTGCAATTGTCGTACTTGATGTTGCAAGATAAACGCCGTCAGCACCGGTACCGCAATTGAGACTGCATTGGGCTGACATATCCAACGGAAGAAGTGTAAATGCAAATGCACATAGCACTGCACCGAGAGTGTAGATTTTTTTCATGAGAAAGGGATTGTGTTTGCTTGCCGTAAATATAAGTTACAGTTTTCAAAGACGCATGCAGATTCCAAAAAAAGAATTTAAAAACATATTAGAATTCGATCTGCAGCTGATCGGGCAACAGGCGAAAACTTTTCCGGTGGTGTTCGGTGATTCCGAATTTCAGAATGGCAGCGCGGTGTTCTTTTGTCCCGTAACCTTTGTTTTTTATCCAATTGTATTCCGGAAATTTTTCGTGCAGCCCATCCATATAATCGTCACGGTATGTTTTTGCAAGAATGGAAGCGGCCGCAATGTTCTTGAATTTTGCATCGCCTTCGATGATGCAGGTATGCGGAATTTTTTCAAACGGGGTAAAACGGTTTCCATCGATCAACAAATGTTCGGGAATGATTTCCAGTTTTTTTATGGCGCGATGCATGGCCAGAAAAGAAGCGCGCAAAATATTTATCTCGTCTATTTCCACCGCACTCACAATTCCAACAGCCCACGCAATCGCTTCGGCTTCGATAATCGGGCGGAGTTCTTTCCGTTGCTTGTCCGTCAATTGTTTTGAATCGTTGAGAATGGGATTGCGGAAATCTTTCGGAAGGATTACTGCCGCTGCATACACTGGACCAGAAAGGCATCCACGACCGGCTTCATCGCAACCGGCTTCGAGTATTTCCTTATGGAGAAAATTTTTCAGCATATCAAAAGACCGGCCGAGATTGGCCATTGTAAAATATCATTCAGGATTTTCCGCGATGGCTTTTTCAATGGAATTCCAAAGTGCATTCGCGGTTTTGTCCCAGGAAAATTTTTCGCGCTGCGACTTCGCTTTTGCGACAAGGTTTTTTCTCAATTCATCATCCTGATCCAGCAACGCAAGTGCTGCGGAAATTTTTTCTTCCGAAAGCGGATCGACATACAACACAGCATCACCGCCGACTTCCGGCATTGCCGTTACATCGGAAGTGAGTACCGGTACATCGCAAGCCATCGCCTCCACAATCGGAATTCCGAATCCCTCGAAATAAGGAACGTAAGCAAGTGCAAGTGCACCACCCATGACCTGGTGCAATTCCCCTTCCTGCAAACGGCCGGTAAAAATAATCTCGTTTTTGTCGGAAACATTTTCGATCGCCTTTTTCAATCCTTCGTACTTCCAATAATTTCCACCCGCGATGACCAATTTCGTTTTTGAATTGTTTTTTTTCCTGAACTCGCCGAATGCACGCACCAAACGTTCCAGGTTTTTTCTCGGATGCAAAGCGCCGATGTATAAAAAATAGGGCGCCCCATTCGTGATTTTTTTTCTCACCATTTCAATCTGTTCATTTGTCAACGGATGGAATCCGGCGGATGCACCGTTATAGACAACATCTATTTTCCCTTTCGCAATTCCGTAGCGTTCAGCAATGTCCTTTTTTGAAAACTCGGAAACGGTTGCAATCCGTACCGCGCGTTTTGCAAAGAGCGGAAATTTTTTCCTGTACCAGCGCGCATAACTCGCGGGCATGTCATGCGGGAAATGTTCAAAATTCAAATCGTGGATGACGGGCAGGCATTTTGTTTTTCCTGTCAGCGGCAAATAGCCATCGGGAGAAAGAAAAAGATCGGGTTTCAAATCGCGCAACACACCGTTTACGGAAAAGTTAAACCAAATATTCCACAACCAAGGCCGACGTGCAGGAGGAAAAAGTTTTACGGGTGTGATGTTGTCCGAAAAAATAAAATCGCCGTGGATTTCGCGGTCGAATAAAAAAACAAAATGCACTTCGGGATGCTGCTGCGTAATGCGCTTGAGTGTTTCAAAAGCGAACCTCCCGATTCCATCGAGACGATCCTTTACGAGAAGTCGGGTGTTGACTACGATTACCACTTTGCGAAGATAGATATTCAAGAATTCAAGGATTCAAGAATTACTAATCAACCTGCAATGACTACGGCAACGGGCAACAAGACAACTAATTTCCTTAAATTCGCGCTCTCCCGAAAAACATGCAGAAAAAGTTCGTCACCAACCTCATTTTCCTTTTATTCCTGAATCTGCTCATCAAGCCTTTCTGGATCCTGGTGATTGATCCGCATGTGCAGAATGCAGTGGGAAACGGTCCGTACGGCGAATATTTTGCGATTGCGAATTTTTCCTTTCTGCTCAACATCCTTCTCGATTTCGGAATCACGAATTTCAACAACAAGAACATTGCGCAGAACAACCATTTGCTGACCAAACATTTTTCCGGATTGTTTGTGTTGAAGCTGATTCTCGCGGTGATTTACATTGTTTCAACCATTGTTCTCGGATTGGTCATCGGTTACGAAGGAAGGCTGATCAAACTTTTGTTGATTCTCGGATTCAACCAGTTTCTCATTTCGCTTGTGCTTTACCTGCGCTCGAACCTGCAGGCGCTGCATTTTTTCAAAACCGATGCGTTGCTTTCCGTCCTCGATCGCGTGATCATGATTTCGATTGTGGGCCTGATGCTGTGGACGAACATTTTTCCGGGAAGGATGGACATCATGAATTTCGTTTATGCGCAAAGCATCGGATATTTCCTCACGGCTGTCATTGCATTTTTCGCTGTGGTGAAAAACATGGAGGTGATGCGGTTGAAATGGGATTTTCCCTTTTCGCTGATGATCCTGAAAAAAAGTTATCCGTTCGCCGTTCTTGTTTTGCTGATGACATTTTACAACCGGATTGATTCGGTCATGCTCGAGCGATTGATGCCGGACGGACCGAAAGAGCAAACGGAACGTTTGGCAAAGTTGCGTGATCCCAACCTGAAGCCGAACGACAGCGAAATTGCCGAGCGAGTTGATCTTGAAAAAAAACTCGAACACACGGGTACGGAACAAACCGGAGTGTATGCAAAAGCGTATCGTCTGCTGGATGCATCCAACCAGATTGCATTCTTGTTTTCCGTTTTGCTGTTGCCGATGTTTTCGCGCATGCTGAAATTCAGGGAGTCGGTCGAGCAATTGGTGAAACTTTCCTTTACGTTATTGATTACCGTTGCCGTGATTGTTGCAGTGGGATGCATTTTTTACAGAAACGAAATCATGATCATGCAATACGGGAAAGACCATCTGGGAAGTGTGACGACTGTTTTTCCCTTGCTGATGAGTTGTTTCGTTGCGGTTTCCACCACTTATGTTTTCGGTTCACTGCTCACTGCCAATGGGAATTTGCGTGAACTGAACATCATGGCATTTTGCGGAATGATCCTGAACATTTCACTCAATCTCATTTTCATAAAAGTCCTGAATCTCGAAGCAACAGGAACGGCAATTGTGAGCTTGTCGACACAAACACTGACGGCGTTGGCGCAAGTGCTGATTGTACAGGCGAAGTTCAAATTCAAGATCAATTGGCGTTTGCTCACCACGCTGTTGGTTTACATGGCAGGCGTTGTTGCCTTGGCAAATGTCACACACACTTACGTCATTCACGACAACGGAAAAATAACCGGTTGGCTGCCCGGATTTTTGCTGATGGCAGCTGCATCGCTCGCGTGGGCTTTTGCAACACGATTGATTTCCATCAAGGGAATGTTCAGGATCATGAAGTATGGGTAGTGGAATAGTGTGATGGGATGTGGGACGAGATAATAGGGACATGTGATGGGACGTGGAACGAGATTAGGGGACGAGTGATGGGATGTGGGACGAATGAAGGGTGTGATTTTTGTCAATGGTATTTATTGAAATGCGACCGCTTCACTTGCCCGAATTTGCAATTCCGCTCCTTTATCCGATTTTCCTATCTTTACCTCCCTTTTTAAGCCTTATTTATCATTATGGACCAGAAAAACGGTAACGGAAATTATTTCGATTCCACGAGTCTTTTTGAATTCTTCTGGCGCTGGAGAAAACCGCTCATCGTCATCGGTGTTGCAGCGGCCATCATTTCCGCAGGGATCTCTTATGCGATCCATGAAAAATTCAAATCAACCGTGATCATGTTTCCCGTGCAATCCAATGCGATTTCCAAAGCGCTGTTGACGGACGATGAATCGGGAAAGCAGGACATACTTCAATTCGGTGAAGAGGAACAGGCTGAACAGCTTTTGCAAATCCTTTCTTCAGATGAAATCCGTACCCGCATTTGCGACAAGTACCGATTGATGGAACATTACCGCATTGACCCGAATGACCGTTATAAAAACACGAAACTATACGAGATGTACAGTGACAACATCAGTTTCAAACGGACAGAATTCATGTCGGTGAAAATTGAAGTGATGGATGAAAAACCGGATACGGCTGCACTCATTGCGAATGACATTGCCTCTCTTCTGGATTCGACAAAAACACGCATGCAACGTGACCGCGCGAATCAGGCGCTTGACATTGTGCAGGCGGAATACCTGCGGAAAAAAGAGTCCGTGGAAAAGATGACCGACTCCTTGCATACGCTGAATGAGTTGGGAATGTTCGATTATGAAACACAATCGGAACGCACCAACGAACAATATGTGATCGCACTTGGAAAAGGTGATGAACGCGCAATCAAGGCACTCGAGGCGCAACGGAAAATCATTGCCGATTATGGAAGCGCTTACATGTCCATTCGCGAAAACCTTTACATACAACGTGAACAGTTCAACTTGCTGAAGAAAAAATATGAGGAGGCGAAAATTGATGCGGAAGCCGTGCTCTCTTACAAGTTCATTGTGAACAAGGCGTTTCCGGCGGAACGCAAATCCTATCCTGTACGCTGGCTCATTGTTGCAGTAAGCACCATCGCCTCACTTGTATTCGGGGTGCTGTTGCTCATTCTTTTCGACAACGTCAAGAACATCCGAAAGCGAAACACTGCGGATTGACTGATGAATTCTGCGGAACCAGAAAAAACTATACCCGAAAAAAACGCTGAACAGCCAACACGAATTCCAGGTGTTGACGATTCCGAAAAAAGCAAAACCGAAAAACCTCTTTCAAAAACAAAATCACAGAACAGGACAAAAACATTTTTCAAAAAGCTCAAGGGCATCACCCAATCCTCAACCACCAATTTCATGTCAGCATTCGACAACTCGGATATTTTTCAAATCACTTTGCGCCGCAAGTTTCATCTTGTAGCGGTTGTGTTGGTTGCATCCCTGCTTGCCGTGGTTTTTTCAAGTGAAACATTCATCAAGCCGAAATTCAAATCCACTGCGATAGTTTATCCCGTCAATATCATTCCCTATTCCCTTGAATCGCCTACCGAACAGTTGCTGCAGCTGTTCCATTCCGCCGATGTGCGTACCATGATGGTTGCGCGTTTCAATCTTGCCAAACATTACCACATCGCATCATCGGATGCAGCGGCATTGACCTTGCTGAACAATGAATATGATGAGAATGTGATGATCCGGAAAACGGAATTCGAATCGATCAAGATTGACATTTGCGATGAGAATGCCGATACCGCCTGTGCGATGGTGAACAGTATCATCCATTGTGTGGATTTGCAAGCGAGAATGTTGCAGCGTGAAAAGACAACGGAGGTGGTGAAAATTTTCCGCGACCAGTTGAACCAGAAACAGCGGCAGATCGATTCATTGGAAAGCATCGACAGTGAATTGAGAACGCGTTATGGATTGCTCGATTACAAGGCACAAACGAAAGAGGCGACAAGAAGTTATTTGAAATTGCTCGGTGATGGAGCTTCGCGCGATAAAATAAAACTTGTCGATTCACTCATGCGTAACCTCGAGGAAAAAGGCGGTGTACAGGTTTCCATTGCCGATCAGTTGACCAGCTTGCGGAATGCGTACAATGACATTAAAACACAATATGACAAAACCATCAGTGACATGACAAAGGAGCTGACCTATTCGAATGTCATCGCAAGACCGTTTGTAGCCGATTCGAAATGTTATCCCATCCGCTCGTTGATTGTTTTGGTTTGCGCCATTTCCTCTTTCCTTTTTGCAACCCTCATTTTCGTCGTGCTGGACCGCAGACAACCCAAGTCAAATGCAGGCACTGACAACGGACAATAGGCGCACACTCTGGTGGGTGTATGGCTGCAGCCTGCTTTTTCTGGCTGTAAACGGAATCTGTGTTGCCAATGAATTCTACTGGCTCAATCTCCTTCCGCCGATTTTATTTGTCGTATTGCTCGCGATTGTTGCACTCGACAAATTGATTCTCTTCTGCGTTTTCCTCACACCGCTTTCCATCAATCTCGCCAGCAACGAAATCCATCTCGGATTGAGTTTGCCGGTTGAACCGATTCTTGCCGGAATACTTTTCCTGTTTGTGTTGCGCATTGTGCATGAACAGTCATTTGAAAAAAGATTCCTGCGGCATCCCGTCACCATTGCCATCATGTTGAATCTCATCTGGATTTTCATCACTTGCGTTACCAGTGAGATGCCTGTTGTATCATTCAAATTCCTGATTGCGCGGCTTTGGTTTGTGATTCCATTTTATTTCATCGGCACACAATTGTTCCGCGATTTTAAAAATGTGCGGCGTTTCATCTGGCTGTATATTTTGCCACTCACATTGGTCATCGGTTACACGCTTTATTGGCATTGGCAATATTCCTGGAGTGAGGATGCGGCTCATTGGGTGATGTCGCCTTTTTACAATGACCATACTGCCTACGGTGCGGCGCTCGCGATGTTTTATCCAGCCATCATCGCATTTGTTTTCAGCAAGGAATATTCCAACAACATCCGTGTCATCGCCTTGATTCTTCTCGGGACTTTTACACTGGCGCTGATTTTCTCATACACGCGCGCTGCATGGGTGAGTCTCGCTGTCGCTTTCGTGCTGTATCTCGTTTTCATTTTCAAGATCAAATTCCGTTGGCTTGCCATTGCGGGAATCATCGGCGGAATTTTCCTTTATGCATCGTGGACAGACATTGTGATGAAGTTGGAACAGAACCGTCAGGATACTTCGAATGATCTTGAAAAACATTTGCAATCGATTTCAAATATTTCCACCGACGCATCAAACCTTGAACGCATCAACCGCTGGAATTCCGCTTTCCGGATGTTCAACGAACGCCCGATTTTCGGTTGGGGACCGGGAACATACAGTTTCCAATATGCACCGTTCCAGTTGTCGAGTGAAAAAACAATCATCAGTACAAACGCGGGTGATTTGGGAAATGCACACAGCGAATATATCGGACCGCTTTGTGAATCCGGAATTTTCGGCGCGGCCACTTTCATTGGTATTTTCTTCACGTTGATGTGGACAGGATGGCGGCTGTATTATAAATTGCCGAAAGGTGCACAACGCGGTGTAATGGTTTCCATCATGCTCGGACTCCTCACTTATTTCGTTCACGGCCTGATGAATAATTTTTTGGATACGGACAAGGCATCGATTCCATTCTGGGGATTTGCGGCAATGCTGGTGGCGGCGGATTTGTGGTATGATACAAAGAAGGGAAGTGAAAAGGGACAGGTGGCGAGTGGTGAGTGAAAATGCTCCTGCTCCTTAAAATGATTGCAAGCTGATCAATGTGATTTTGCAGACAGGATAAGTTGTGTTTTATTACAACAACCGGCAAGTCACCAACGCGATATCGTCAATGTATGCCATGTCACCCTTGTGCTTGTTCACCTTTTCGATGATGAGTGCGTTCAGGTCTTTGGGATTGAGTTTCCGGTTGTCCAACGCGATTTGCTGCACACGTTTCAAACTGAAATCCTCCTCTTTTTCATTGGTGGTTTCCACCAATCCATCCGTGTAGCAAAGCAACAAGGCGCCGTGCGCGACATTCACAATCCCTTCGCGGACTTTCACCAATTCATCAAACATTCCCAATCCGGTACAGCCGACTGTCAACAGGTTTGCGCCGTCCTCATCGATCACGAGCGGAGGATTGTGTCCTGCATTGATGTAATGCAACACGCGCGTAACCATATTGTATTTCGCGATGAAAAGCGTGATGAATTTTTCCCCTTTCGCATTGACGGAAATTTTCGAATTCAATTCGCGCACGAGATCGGGAAGATTCGGAATGTGATGTAGAAGGATGCGGAGATTCGCCTGGAAGTTGGACATCAACAAAGCTGCCGGCACACCTTTTCCGGAAACGTCGGCCACACAAATCGCAACCTCATTCTCATTGATCTGGATAAAATCGTAATAGTCGCCACCCACTTGCTGATGCGGAAGATAAACTGCATCCATGTCCAGATTCTCATTGTGAGGAAGGTGCTCGGGGAAAAGCATGCGCTGCACTTCCCAAGCCAATTCCAATTCGCGGTGCATGGCTGCGCGGCGCAAATTCTCCTTCGCGAGTTTTTTATTTTCAATGGCAACGATGATCAGGTTGGTGAGCGTCTGCACAAATGGAAGATGTTTGATGGATGCACTCATTCCGCTTTCATCCTCGTTGATATCGCCGATGAGCACATACGCAAGCGGATCGGATTTGTGATAAACGGGAATTACGATTTCAAAAGATTTATGCAGAGAGGCTTTTGTGGAATCGATATCGATGGTTGAAATTTCCTTGATGTGCTTGAATTCCTTTTCGACATTGATGTGACTCACTTCTTCATCGACGCCAAAACTCAACAGGCATTTCCACGACTTTCCATCATTGCTGAACAGTACGAGTTTTCCGATTCCCAATTTCTGGCGGATGATATTCTCGAAAATGGATAACAGTTCTGCGGTGGAATAGTTGCTGTTGATCGCTTTCGTCACTTCCAACAACGCATTCAATTTGAATTCCTTGATGCGAGGCTGTTTCCTTTCGGCTGCTTTTTCTCTTGGCGTCATGCTATTACGAATATAACAGATTGCATGGCTGCAAAATTAAAAATTAGACAAAAGGTGAAATATTCACGATAAAGGGAATTTCAGGGAAACGATTTTTCGAATGATGCGATTTTGGATTGTGTTGCCGGAGTGTTAAATCCACAATCAACTCTTTCCAAAATCATTGGGTAGTGGCTCAGTTTGAATTTTATTAAGTATGGACGATTATTATTTCATAAACGAATTCATTTATTGTTAATCTGCGACTATGTATAAGTGCCGCGGATTACGCGAATTGCGCGGATTTCAAAAGGGATTCACAGCAGTTAAAAAAACCTGAAAATTGAAACTGACCCACTACCAATGATTGACATAATGATTTGATGATTTATCTTTAATGCATGGCAACCAGCATTTCCGAAAAACTGAAAATCAAGGAGGGATATTCCATTCTTCCGATCAACGCTCCTGCCGATTTCAAGAAAAATCTTGGAGCGCTTCCCGCAAAAGCGAAAATCGTTTCGTCAAAAACCGGCATCCACCAAGTGCATTGGTTTGTACTGAATCGCGCACAATTGGAAAAGGAATTGGAATCCGTTTTGAAATTCGTGAAAGACGATGTGATGCTTTGGATTTATTATCCGAAAGGAAGTTCAAGATTGCAAACCGACCTGACGCGCGACAAAGGCTGGGAAAAATTATTGGCGCACAAGGAATTGCATTGGATCAGCCTGATTTCATTCGACGACACTTGGTCAACATTCGCATGCCGTTTGAAAAATGCAACGGACAAAAAGAAAGATGCGAATCCGAAAGTGCGCGAGATTTTCAATTACATCGACGTTGACAAAAAAACGGTGCGCTTGCCGGAAGACCTTTCGGTTGCGTTGAAAAAAAACAAAAAGGAACAGGACATTTTCAATGCACTTTCATTTTCCTGCAAGAAGGAATATGTGGAATGGATCATTACGGCAAAGCGTCCGGAAACACGCGCCGAACGGGTGAAAGGAACTTTGGAACGGGTGAAAAAAGGCTGGAAGAATCCGGCTGGAAGATGAATGTGATTGATTTCTTACAAATGAAAAAGCCAGCGAAAATCTCGTTGGCTTTTTCATTATTCCATTAATCATTTATCATTCACGATTCATCATTCGCGCAGCGCAATCTCAATTTTTCACGCGCTCCATGTATGAATGCTGTTTGGTATCGATTTTTATCTTGTCACCGACATTGATGAAAAGCGGAACGGAAATTTTCGCACCTGTTTCAACGGTAGCCGGCTTCAAGGTGTTTGTTGCGGTATCACCTTTCAATCCGGGTTCGCAATAGGTCACTTCCAACTCAACCGTGCTTGGCGCTTCGGCTGAAATCGGCTCATCACTTTCAAACCACACTTTCACGTCCATTCCCTCTTTCAGGTAATTGATTCCGTCACCGATGGTTTCTTTCGGAAGATAAATCTGCTCGAAGCTTTCCTTATCCATCAAAACGATATTCGCATCTTCCGCATAAATGAATTGCAGGTTTTTATATTCCACGTAAACGATTTCCACCAGTTCGCCCGAGCGGAAACGGTTCTCCACCAATTTTCCATTACGGAGGTTTCGCATTTTACCTTGATAAAACGCACGCAAATTTCCGGGTGTGCGGTGTTGCCATTCCACAACCTGAACAAGTTCATTGTTGTATTTCAGAAAAGTTCCGAGGCTAACATCTCCTGTATCTGCCATGACTATTGGGTTTTAATTGGTTTTACTGTTTTTGATTGGGATAGCGAAGATAAGAAAAAACCTTGCTGGGACTTACTGTATTTGTCTTGTGATTTTTGCCAAAATAAAATATTCCCGGGTACAATTATTTGAATTTCTCCATGAGGATTTCCTCGCTGCAAAAGAAATATTCCTCTTTCGTCTGATTGGAGCAGACAATGATGGTTCGGTTATCGGAATTTTCGCGGATCAATTCGGCATACCATTCACAGGCTGTACGATCCAAATTGGAACAGGGCTCATCGAGCAACAGCAAAGGAGTGTCACTGAGAATGGCGAGCAATAATTTCACGCGCTGTTTCATCCCGGAAGAATAATTCCTCAGCTGTTTGTCTTTCGCCTGCGCAAGTCCGGAACGCTCGATGATATTTTTTTCTTTCCATCCATTTCTCCATTTCTTGAATTTTCCATGGAACGAAACGGATTCCGTCAACGTGAATTCTTCCATCAATTCCAGATACGGCGCGGCAATGGTAACATGCGAATAAATGGCTTCCTGTGAAATTTTTTTTCCGTTCAGGGAATAATTTGTTTTCCCCGTTCCCTGCATCAGGCTTCCGGAAATGACTTGCAGCAACGTGGATTTTCCCGAACCGTTCGCGCCGAGAATGACTGTCGGTTTCCCCGGCTCAAAGGAATGATTCACTCCACGGAAAATCCATTCGCGTCCGAATTTCTTTCCGATATTTTCCAGCTGAATGTGCATGAGGGATTTTCTCCTGCGAAAGTAAGACAAAAGGTTGGGAACGGATTGCGAATCCAACCATCAATGCACAATTTTCCGGTTGTAGATTCTCGATACAAAAATGGGAATGAACAACGCAGCCACTTTTTCCCCATCCGTAATTTTTGCAAGATCGCCATTGATGCTCCAATCATTCCAGCTGTTGTTCGTATAAGTGGTCACGTTCACCTCCACACTGTCGCGCGTGAGTTGCCAATTGCCCCAACTGTTTTGATAAAGTGTCCTGATCGTTACCTTTTCCTTCAAGTCACCTCCACTCAATTCCCATCTGCTCCACGATGAACTCAACCAGGTTTTCAGTGTATACGTTTTTTGTCCCGTCGTAATGATCCAGCTGTTGTATTGGTCGTTGAATTCCGAATTCACTTCTCCTTCCGTACTGCCAACTGAAAATGTCCAACGGTTCGGATCGTTCATCAGATACGCTTCCATGTTTCCGTCGTCATTCCCCCACGTCACTTCCCAATCTTCAATTTTTCCGTTGAGTTGTGTTCGGATGCGGCCTTCATCGGCTTGTGAAAAAGCCGTGAGTGAAAAAAGCGCAAGAACGAAAGGGAGGAAAATGTTTTTCATGAATAGAAAGGTACAAAAACAATGCCGCTTACCTGTATCTTTTCGGTTGTTGTCCCGTGAGCTTGCACAGCAACCAATAGGATTCGCATGCGTTTGTAAATTCCAATGACGCACAACTGTCGGGGAAACATTTTTTTGCCGCTGCTGTCAACGAATCCCTTTCGGAATCTGTCAATGCTATTTCGCGTTCAATCGGTTTGCCCGAAATGTATTCGATCGCGCTGATGCACATGAGTTGGAAACAATAATTGTGGTCTTCCAGCTGCAAATCATATTCATCCGCATCGGTATGATATTTATCCGGATCGCCTTCTTCCCATCCATAGAAAAAATGATCGTGCAATAATTTTTTCTTCAGCAGTGGAATCGCATTTTCATCACGCAAAAAAGCGGCGAGGTAAATCCACGAATAGGAACTGTCGAATCTTGCTTCAATCATCGGCTCCAATTCATCCCGGTATTTTTTTATCAGCGCGATTTTTCCCGTGTCAATCTGAAAAACGAATTTCCCTTTTGCAAAATCTTCATAATCGCCGGTCGCTGGATCGGCATAAACCGGCAACAACGAAACATCTTTCGAATTCCCGAACAGCAATTTTTCCAACGCGTCAAGTTCCCGTTGGTTTTTGGAATTTTCATTGCAGGAAATCAGTGCGCTGAAAAGGGAAATGATCAGGATGCAATGAAACGGTTTCATGGAATGATCAAACTGTTTGTGAGCGCAACAATTCCTTTTCTACCGGCACCTCACCGGCTTTCCGCTTGTACTCCTCGCTCGGCCATGCCGAGACTGCGGGGTACCGCTGCAATCCGGGCTAATTTCGACCCTTCAATGCTTGTGCGACAATTTCCATTTTCATTCCTCTCGAACCCTTGATAAGTATCAACGAATTTTCCGGCAAATTGTTTTTCATCCATTCCGCGGCAGCAATCGCATCGGCAAATTTGAGCGAACCATATCTGTATTTCGTTTCCGAAAAATTTTTTCCGACCAAGAGTACTTTCGCATCGGGAATTTTTTCTCCAATGTGATTCACGATTTTTTGGTGTTCCTGTGCGCTCGCTTCACCCAACTCAAACATATCGCCCAGCACCACTATCTTTTTGTCATGCCTGAATTTTGAAATGTTTTCAATCGCCGCCGCCATGCTCGACGGGTTTGCGTTGTAGGCATCAAGCAACAATGTATTCGTCCCGCACTTTTCAAATTGCGAGCGGTTGTTTTCCGGCGCATACGAAGCGATTGCCATATCGATTTTCGCCGCATCGATTTTAAAAAAGCAACCCACCGCACAGGCTGCAATCAGGTTGGGGAGATTGTATGCACCAACCATTTGCGTAGTCACCTCATGCAACGGAATTCCTGATGCGCCCCATTCAAAACGCACAAAAGGGTCGGCGGCAATCAATTTGCCTTTCACTTCCGCTTCATCGCTTGTTCCGTACATGATGCGTTTCAATTCTGAAGAGCGCTCCACAATTCTTGCATCATCGGCAAATACAAATGCAACACCATTCCTTTTTTCCAGATCAACAAACAATTCCGTTTTCCCCTTCAGCACACCGTCAACCCCACCGAACCCTTCGAGATGCGCAAGTCCGACATTCGTGATCAAACCGAAATCGGGTTCGGCAATGGAACTCAGCAAGGCAATTTCGCCCAAGTGATTCGCACCCATTTCAATCACTGCCATTTCATGCTCCTCTTTCAATTGCAACAAAGTCAATGGAACACCGATGTGATTATTCAGGTTTCCAAGTGTAAAATGGGTTTTGAAAGTGGTGGCAAGCACACGCGCGAGCAATTCCTTTGTTGTTGTTTTCCCGTTGCTACCGGTCAGGGCAAGAACACGCAATCCTTTTTTTCCAAGTGCATGCCGGTGATGCCGTGCAAGATCTTGCAAAGCGGAAAGGACATCTTCAACAAGAAAAACATGGGGATGATTTGAAAATTCCTTTTCATCCACCACCGCAAATGCAGCACCTTTCGACAATGCCTGTTGGGCAAATGTATTCCCATTGAAATTCCCGCCTTTCAACGCAAAAAAAATACTGCCGGGAATAATCGTCCGCGTATCCGTACTCACATGCGGGTGACGAAGAAAAATTTCGTAAAGGTTTTCTATTGTGGCAAATTTCATATTGCGTACTGCAAGTCTTTAGGCGTTGCAGCAAAAAAAGACGCCCCAAGTTACAAAGAACATGAGGCGTCAACTGTATTTTTAAGCTAACTATTTTCCACCGAGTCCAACGGGACTTCCAACGCGATCCATTGCACAACGGAAACCAAGCCAAGCGGTAGCCTGATTCTGGTCAAGGAATCTTCGTGTACCCGGACTCATCCAGTAGGCACGGTCATTCCATGAACCGCCTTTGTAAACGTGAGCCTTGTCATCGACCAAAGTTCCAGCAGTGGATGATGCTGTTGTTGCATACTCATACATCATCTTGTCTTTGTTGGTACTTGGATCGGTGTAGTAAATGGATGACTTCAGATCACCATCATCATAATTGATATTGTCAGCGTATTTGTAATTGCGACGCTTGTCGAGCTTATCTTCCTTATAGGAAATATCAACATTGCGGGAACGGATAGCTCCAGGGATACTTACGATGTTGGAGTCCTTGTCATAGCGAACAGAATCTTCAACCATATAGGTTCCCGGGGTGAGCGTATCTTCCATTTGTGTTTTGAAAACGTTACCACGGAAAGCGCGGAAGTCATTGTCATCGGTTTCGGAAAGCGGACGATAAACATCCATCACCCATTCGGAAACGTTACCTGCCATATTATACAAGCCATAATCATTTGGCCAATAGGAGTAAACAGGAGCGGTAATATCGGCAGCGTCATTCAACATACCTGCAGTTCCCATATTATCACCATTGGAACGTTTATAGTTTGCAAGCATTTGTCCAATGTAACGTTCATCCGGATTACGTACGGCATGACCATTCCATGGATAAAGACGACGGTCTGTGATACGTTCACCTATTGTATTTCCAATCAAACCATAAGCGGCATATTCCCACTCAGCTTCGGTTGGCAGGCGATACTTCGGAAGAAGAATTCCATCTTCCATACGCACCATCCGATCTTCCGGTCCAGTTGGATTCAAGCTTGGAATGTTCTGAACGACATTTCCTACATAAGGGTTATCGGCCTTTGTTCCTGCGAGATAGTGATCCGTATTGAATGCAGCATCGTTTGTTTGGTCAGGTGCCCAATCAAGAACCCCTTCACGAATGAGGATGAACTCGTTCACACGGTCAGATCTCCAACTGCAAAAGTTTGAAGCCTGCAACCAATTCACACCAACAACAGGATAATCCCTGTATGAAGGATGGCGCAAATAGTAAAGCACGTATGGCTCATTGTATGCCAGTTTCTCGCGCCATACCAAGGTATCAGGAAGTTGGCTTATGAAAATCTCCGGATAATCTGCATTGAAAACACGATCGGTCCAATAGAGATACTCAAGATAGTCGAGATTCCTAACTTCGGTTTCGTCCATATAAAAGGAAGAAACAGTCACACGGCGTGGCTGGTTATTCCAATCATATTCCACGTCCTGTTCAACACGCCCCATAGTGAAAGTTCCACCTTCGATGAACACCAGACCCGGGCCTGTTTCTTGTTCTTCATAAGGTACAACTTCAAAACCACCATTGTCAGGGTCGTTGTAATTCCAGCCCGTTACATTAGAGCGTTCTTTCTGGCAAGAAGCCAAAAAACTTAATGCTGCAACAAGCATCAACGGCATCGCTGCTTTCTTCATGATTTAGGAGATTGGATGATAGTAATAGATTTCCCTTTAATGTATAACGTTGTTTTTTCCTTTAGTTACATGCAAACCTGAAAATATTTTTAGAAAGAAGGACAGCTTACTGTACGGAACTTCTTTTTCTTCGGCTTACACTGGAATTGCATTTGGAAAGACAATTCATGTGAACCTGCCGTAGCGTTTGTCAATTTCGATACGGTTACGTCGTAACTATATCCAAACTTGAAAAGGTCTTGCTGGAATCCTATCAAAAGAATGAAAGAATCCTGATTGCGATACCACAAACCACCTACTATAGGTCCCTTGGTGAAGTAAAGTCCAAGATTCAACTGTTGGAAGTCCTGTTGCTTTTGGAAAAGGATGTTTGGAGAAATGCTTGACTCACCATAACGGCCACCCAAAGGAATGACAGCACCTGCATGACCTGTATATTTCATTGGAAGTTTACTTGGTCCGAGAAACCCTTCATCGGGCTCAGTAATATGGTGAACGGCAAAGCCAAAGAAATAATGGCGACTGAAACCCAAGATACCTGCATCGAAATCTACATTTGTTTTACTCGTAACATTCGGAACCTCGTTTGTGCTGTAGATAAATCCACGACGAGGATCAATCATATCGCCAAAGTTCAATTTGTTCCAATCGACAGATTTTTGAGCATAAGTCGCTTGAAGCCCAACTTTTATGGAAAATTCGCGTGTAACATTAAGCTGATACGAATAAATGCCACTGATATTTGTTGTATTGATTGTTCCCTGACCAGCTCGGTCATTTGTCACGAGCAACCCCAAACCACCCGAAATACCATCTATGTGCTGATCGTAGGAAGCGCTAT
>CAYMZV010000060.1:0-17047 GCA_964394965.1 uncultured Chryseobacterium sp. | reverse complement strand
TATCGCAGTCACTGCAAAAGCGATGAAGGGTGATCGCGAAAAATGTTTGGCGACTGGCGCTTCCGAATATGTTTCAAAACCGGTTGACACGAATGAACTGCTGGAAAAAATGGTCTACGTAATCAATCGGAAATGATCAAGAGTGCCGAACTGAATGAATTGCTCACATCCATACACCAGGAATATGGATATGATTTTACGGAATACGCCGAAGCGTCCGTGATCAGGCGTATTGCCCATTTCATGACTGCAAACAAAATCGAAGCGCTATCGGACCTTAAAAAAAACATTCTGATGAATGAAAGTTTTTTTGCGCGTTTCATCCAGGAATTCACCGTCAACGTAACCGAAATGTTTCGCGATCCGGTTTTCTACAGGAGTTTGCGCGAAAACGTGGTCGGACGATTGGCCACTTATCCATTCATAAAAATCTGGATTGCGGGATGTTCTACGGGCGAGGAAGTTTATTCAACGGCGATTTTATTGAAAGAGGAAGGATTGCTGGAACGCTCCGTCATTTATGCAACCGACATCAATCAGAAATGCCTGCAATCGGCAAAGGAGGGTGTTTTCCCAATGGAAAACATGAAATCCTATACCACCAATTACCTGAAATCGGGCGGAAAAAAATCCTTTTCGGATTATTACATCGCCAAATACGATTCCGTCCTGTTGGACAAATCGCTGCGGCAGAATATTGTTTTTTCCATTCACAATCTTGCCGTCGACAAATCATTCAATGAATTCCAACTGATCATGTGCCGCAATGTGCTGATTTATTTCAATCAGGATTTGCAGAATAAGGTCATCAACCTGTTCCATGAAAGTTTGTGCCCGTTCGGTTTTCTTGCATTGGGAAACAAGGAATCGTTGCTTTTTTCGGAACGGAAAAGGGATTTTGGGGATGTCGATCGGAAAGAACGGATTTTTACAAGGATGAATTGAAATGGAATACGAGGCAATCGTCATCGGCGCATCGGCAGGGGGATTGAATGCACTTTCGATTCTTGTTGAAGTGTTGCCTTCCGATTTCCGGATTCCCATCCTGGTGGTGCAACACCGTTCAAAAGATGAGCGGACTCTGTTGGAGGAAATACTTCAGCTAAAAACAAAAATGAAAATCAGACAGGCGGATGAAAAGGAAAAAATTGAAAATGGGGTGATGTATTTCGCCCCGGCCGATTATCATTTGCTCGTTGAGAGAAACCGGACATTTTCCCTGTCGTGCGACGATCGCGTGAATTACAGCCGGCCTTCCATTGACGTCTTGTTTGAAACCGCTTCCGATGTATATAAAAACAAACTTGTCGCGATCATTCTCACCGGTGCAAATGGGGATGGTGCGAATGGAATAAGAACGGTGAAAAAAAACGGTGGAACAACCATTGCACAACAACCGGAAACGGCCATTCACCAAACCATGCCGCTCGCAGCAATAGCAACCGGCAGTGTGCAACACATTTATCCGCTTGAAAAAATAAAGGATTTTTTACTCCGTATCGGTAAAACAGAACATGTCTAAAAACGAAAAAGTGAACATCCTTATCGTCGATGACAATGCGAAAAATATTTTTGCGCTCGAACAGATATTGGCCAAACCGGAACGCAACCTGCTTCGCGCGAGCAACGGCAAGGAAGCATTGAAGACCGTTTTGAACAGGGATATCGATCTGATCATTCTCGATGTGCAGATGCCGGATATGGATGGTTTTGAGGTGGCGCAGATTCTCAAATCAAGCAAACGCACGAAAGACATTCCGGTCATATTCGCCTCCGCTGAAAAAAAGGAACACCAATTCATGTTGAAAGGCTTTGAGGAGGGTGCCGTCGATTACCTGCATAAACCGCTCAACAGGGAAATCACGGAAGCGAAAGTTTCCGTATTGCTGAAAATGCATTTGCAGAAAAAGGAATTGGTGGAAAAAAATTCCATCCTTGAAAAATATGCATTGCTCATCAACAATTCCGCCGATCTCATTTGCATCATCAATTCCGAAACACTGAAATTCGAAGAGGTGAACAATGCAGTGACAACCCTGCTCGATTATTCCATTGATGAAATAAAAAATACGTCACTCCTGTTTTATCTCACCGAAGAACACCGGACGCAAATCCAAAAGCTCGGCAAAACGGTGAAGGAAAAATTTTCTTTTGAAACTCAGATCTACAGCAAAAAGAGATCCATAAAATGGCTCCACTGGAACATTGTCAATAAAGGCGGCTTGTGGTTTGCCAATGCGAGAGACATCACGGAAATAAAAGAGGTGGAGGAAATAAAAAACTATCTCGCTGCTGTTGTCCGGCAATCGAATGATGCGATTTATCTGCACAACACCGACGGGAAAATCATTTCATGGAATGAGGGAGCGGAAAAGATCTATGGATTTTCGGAAGAGGAAGGATTGAACATGCACATCTGGAACATTGTTCCGGAATACCTGATGGAAGAAACGCACAACGTGGTGAACAGCATCCTGAAAGGCGAACAGATACAATTGCTCGAGACAAAACGCATTACCAAATATGGAAAAATAATCGACGTTGTCTTTTCAGCTTCCGTCATTACCGACTCAAACAATGTGCTGAAATCCGTTGCCATCACAGAGCGAAACATCACACAGCAGAAAAAGTCGGAACAGGAAATCAAACAACTGAATGCGGACCTGAAAAAAAATCTCGAGCAGTTGCAAATCACGAACAAGGAAATAGAATCCTTTTCTTACTCCGTCTCGCACGATTTGCGCGCGCCACTCCGCGCGATCAACGGATACGCATCAATCATCCAGGAAGATTTCCATTCGCAACTGGACGGGGAAGTGCAACGGCTTTTCGGAAACATCAGGGACAACGCAAAAAAGATGGGAATACTGATTGACGATTTGCTTGCATTTTCAAGATTGGGAAGAAAGGAAATCGAAAAAAAATCAATCGACACGAATGCAATGGTGAAGTTGATCGTGAAGGAAATGGGAAACAACATCAAGAAAAGTGTCAGCATAAAAACCGGAGAGCTTCCATCCATGAATGGGGATTATACGTTGCTTTTCCAGGTTTTCCAGAACCTGATTTCGAATGCGGTAAAATATTCCTCTAAAAAACCGGAATCCATCATTGAAATAACTTCGTTTGAAAAAGGCGAGGAATACATTTATTCCGTGAAAGACAATGGCACCGGATTCAACATGAATTATGCGCATAAATTATTCGGTGTCTTTCAGCGCCTGCACAGCAACGATGAGTTCGAGGGAACAGGAGTCGGTCTTGCGATTGTGCAACGCATCGTCGTGAAACACGGAGGAAAAGTCTGGGCGGAAGGTGAAGTCGGAAAAGGTGCAACATTTTATTTTTCATTGCCGAAGCCGGTTGCACAAACAGCTGAAGGACATCTGGAAAATTGATATTCGGCGTTATCGTCATTTGAAAATTTTCCTTCCCGGTTTTCCCATTTTAAAACAAGTCATGGATTCAAATGTGGGAATTGTATAATTCCATGACAGAATCATATAACATCTTCCGATAAGGAAACACCCATCTTTGCCCCGTAATTGTTTCTCCATCTTTTGTTTTTCAACTGTCGAGCAGAAATGATACTTCATTAATCCGGGAGGAATTTTATGATCATGTGGTTTTTTCTTGCAATCGGAGTTGCCATTGTCGGATTGCTGTATTGGGTTAGGAAAATAAAATAATCCACTTCTGTCCTTTTCCATTCAAATGAAAAATCCCCTCACCTCCCATGACATCGGGAAGAAAGGGGAATAAAATAATTTTCGGAAAATAATCCTACCATTCCACCCACTCGCCTTTTGGATGAACCCAAGTCGACGAAGATGGTTTATCGGCGAACATTTTATACAATCCTGAATTCTGGAATTCGGGGCTCATGTAATGTTTCATCATTCCTTCGCCATCCATCCACACATCAACGCCCAACACTTCCAACGCTTCGGCGGAACCGGGCGCAGCCATGCGCACATAAAATTCATGCGAGATAATTCCATTGGCACGACCCGCTTTCACTGTCGCTTCAATTGCAGCATTGTGAAACGCTTCAGCTTCTTCAAATGATTTCACGGTTCCGCGAACCATTCCAATCACACGCGTGTTTTTTCCGAATGGAGCGGGAAAATTGAAATGCAGGAAGTTGTCGAGTTTGCTCCACACAATCGCTTCCCTCGAAGAGAACATCATGCCAGCTCCCGCTTGAACCTGTTTGTCACTGAAAAATTGTTGCATGCCTTCCACACTGTTCCAGATGTCCATGAACATCAAATCGCCCTTGAAATTGGTGGCTGCGTCGGTAGGCATAAAAGTCAGGTGACTCATGTCGCCGAGATATTTCGCTGCAGCAACTCCATCCGGATTTCCGGCGGTCTGATTGTGGAGTTCGCAGGTTGCTTCTATCGAAGTCGGAATAACCTTGCCCATCACGGTGAGCAGATTGAATGTCATTTTTGATTTCATGTTTTCGTTTTTTAGAGTGTTAAGTTTCGAATCGCATCTATGACGATTGGGAAATATGAAATCGGACAGGGCTGGAAAAATATTTTTGCGTTTTATTGAATCGGGAACTTGTTCCCATTGGGAATACTGACCTATATTTATCACGGCAAAAATCCGTTCAAATGAATCAATCCATTTCAGAAGGTATGGGTGAAAATGATACCGACAGCAAATTGATTGAAGGTATCCGTCAGGGGAATTTGCAGGCATTCGGCAAATTATATGACCGTTATGCACCCGCACTTTATGGTATCATTTTGAGAATTGTCGTTGACAGGCAAAAATCGGAATATGTCTTGCAGAAATCTTTCATGGCAATATGGAAAAGCATTCATACCTATAATCCTGCCAAGGAAAGGCTGTTCATCCGGTTGCTTTCCATAGCCAAAAACATGGCAACGGAAGCCGTTTCGGGCGAATCCGTAAAATCAAGTGGAAAGACTGAAATCTACCTGACAAAAAATCTCGTATATGAGCAGCATGTTTCAGATTCGCAAAATGACCAACCCCATCTTGGCGAATTTTCCTCCACGCTGGAACAAAAAGAAGTCACGGCACTCGACCTGATCTGTTTCAAGGGTTACAGTGTGTCGCGTGCCGCGGAAGAGTTGGGTGTTGACATTGCCGATTTGAAAAAACAGATACGTGCAGAGTTAAGAAATTCAAGTGAAGAGAAATAAATGAACACCGTTTCAGCATATATCGAATCCGGCATTCTCGAACTTTATGTTCTGGGAATGTTGAACGCTGAAGAAATGAAGGAGGTGGAACAAATGTCAGCGCAACATGCTGAAATCCGAAAAGAGATTTCCGAAATCGGCAATGCACTTGAAAAATATGCCACCGCCCATTCCGTTGCTCCGCATCCTGCAATCAAGACCATGCTTATTGCCACTGTCGATTACAGTGAGCGGATGAAAGCCGGCGAGTCGGCAAGTTTCCCTCCCCTGCTCAATGAAAATGCACGCATTGAAGATTACAGCGAATGGTTGAATCGCAAGGACATGGTTCGTCCTGCAGCGGTTGATGATATGTTTGCGAAAATCATCGGTTATACAACGCAAGCGACAACTGCAATTGTTTGGATAAAAAATATGGCACCGCATGAAGTGCACGATGATGAGTTTGAAAGATTCCTTATTCTCGAGGGAACGTGTGACATTATCATTGGAGAAAAAATACATCAATTGGTTCCCGGCGATTATCTGCAAATCCCATTGCATCAAGGCCACAAGGTAAAAGTGACTTCCCGGATTCCCTGCAAGGTGATTTTGCAGCGTGTTGCCGCGTAAACCTATTCCCGAAATTTTCCTGAGAGTTTGAATATTGAATGTCGAATATCGAACACCGAATACCGAAGTGAAAAAATCAAGGTTCCAAATCCCAAACTTCACTTCGATATTCAATATTCAGTGTTCGATATTCGACATTGTTTTTTATTGTACAATCACCTTACAAACCGCGAACGAATCCGTTCCGCGAAGTGTCAACAGATAAATCCCTTTTGAAAGTCCGTCGCTGTTCCACTGGAAATTATTTTCCCCCTCTGTGGAATTGATTTGCTGCGTTGAAATTGTTTTTCCGGACAAGTCGGTAACCGAAAGTGTAATCAGATCGGATTGTTTCAAGGTGTAATGGATGAAACAAAAATCGTTGGTCGGATTCGGGAAAACGGAAAGGTCGGCAAATGTGGAAGACGTTTCGGTCACGCTCATGATTCCACCGCTCTGTGTGAAACGCGGAACAAATTCCTGGTAATAGATATTTGCAATCACCGGATCGTGAACGATGACAATGTTCTCGTCATTTTTAGTATCGGCACCGGTGGTCCAATTGTGCGAACCTGTTTCCAGAATCGGATCAGATGAAAGATTGGAAGGATCTACGATCATGTATTTGTGGTGCATGATTCCCGTTGCATGATAATAAGTGAGATGTCCTGTTGGAAGTCCGGTGCGCAAAATCGGCCAAGTCGATGTTGTTGTCGAATCATCCACCAGCACATACGTACTCACACCAGCATTGGAAGCATTCGTAATGGCATAAGCAAGATCGGAACGTGTGATCTCCATCGTCTCCACACAAAGTTGTGTATTCGCCGTGTTTATGGTTGACACCAATTTTGCATTGGTACCATCCGACGGACTGAAATATTGTTCAACACGGATTCCGTTGATCAGGTATTCATGCGGTGTATTGTCAATCTTGTATTGTCCGAAACGCGATACAACAGAATTGGAAACCATTCCCGTATCGCCCCACATTTCATTGAACTCGATGGTATAACCTTTGGCAATGGATTGATCCTGGAAAATAATCACGTTGTTCGCATCCGTTCCTGTTTGCGCATCCGTCCAGTTTGTTGAACCTGTCCAAAGGATCGGATCCATCGGATTTGCAGAATGCGCATCGATGATCATGAATTTATTGTGCATGATGGTGTAAGCGGAAGATTGCGGACTGTAGATGACAGGTATTGCCGCATTCAATTGCGCCAATGCAGGATTTGAAGTGGAGCCATCGGAAACAATCCTGATTTTCACTCCGCGTGAATAGGCATTGTTCAACGCGGTGGAAATGTTCGTGATGCTTGTATTGTCGAAACTGTAAATGGCAATGTCAATGGTATATTTCGCGCGGTTGATGTAAGCGACAATGGTATCATCGATCGTATGTGAAAGATAAATCGCATCCGTACCGGTGGAAAGTGTGGTATCAACCGATTTGTCGAAATACACTTTGATGTTTCCCGTTGAAGCGGAAACGGTTGCAAAGGAACGGATCGGTGAAGATGCCGTGTCGGTTCCATTGACAGAAAATGCCTTGATGTAAAAAATATCAGCAGGATTCGCACCGGTAATTGTAACGCTGTGATTGATTCCTGCCGTTCCGTTGATCGTTCCGAGTTCGAGTGCAGGTGTGCGTCCATAAAGGATGTAAGTGCTTCCGGTAATGTTGGTGGTGTACGCGATATTGAAACCGGAAGTTGTAATGTTCGTTTGTGTCAATTGGGAAATGATGGAGATGCTGCTGTTCGGGATCAAGTCATTTGAATCGCGTGGAAGCACTTGATAATTGGTGAGGTATTGTGAGTCGATTCCTTTCAGTGTAACTGTTCCACTCGGAATGATTGTTCCCACAAGCGGCGATCCTGTTTTTACATAAATCGAACTGGTCTGGCTGTTGAACGTGAAATTGTAACTTGAATTTCCAGCAATAGGAGAACCTGCATTGGTAAAAACCACATTGTTCATTTGTATCAATTCACCTTCCTGACTTTCGCCGAGTTGTGATGGCGTAAGCATAATCGGTGTTGGCAATGTGTTGCCGGTGGTGATGACTGTGAAACTTGTCACAGGATTGACTTCCAAAAGATTGTTGTAATTCGTCAGTGTTCCTGTGGCAACAATACTGTCGCCGCGGTTCACTCCCGAAAGGCTTGCATCATACAAACTGATTCCCGCCACTGAATCCTGAATGTAGCGGATGGTTCCGAGTTCACCACCATTGGTGACAATTCCCCTTACCGTTACAACTGAGTTGAGCGGCGCAAGTCTTGCAGCGGCAATATCCGCTTGTGCAAACACAAACACAGGAAGAAAGAAAATTGCGAAGACGAGTAAATTCTTTTTCATTTTTTTATTTTTTTGAAGTCTGATTGTTTTATTGGGTTTTTATTGGATGGATTGTATTTACTTTTTCATAAGGCCAAGGACAGGATGAAAATGACGGAAGAGATGAGCGTGACAATAAGCGTAATCACGTGAATCATTTCCACATGTCCCCAGCGCAAAATCATCAGGATCTTTTTTTTCATCGGGTCAACGGATGAGTGTCAGGAAACCCGACAGTTTATATTCCTTCTTGTCATAACCTGTTGCATTGAGGATGTAATAATAAGTTCCGTCCGATGCCAACATACCGGATGTCGTATGCCCATCCCATGCATCATTCGGACTGGTGCTTTCGAAAACAAGTATTCCCCATCGATCGAAAATCTTGATGTCATATTCGTGAATGCCTGTTGACATGATTAAAAAAGCGTCGTTCGTTCCATCTCCATTCGGAGTGAAAACATTCGGAATGGAAAGGCTTGATGCCGTTTCATTCACCACAATCGTTTCTTGTGCCGTATCCGTACATCCAATCGAATCACTCACTGTCAACACAACAATGTATGTTCCTGCGGCATTGAAGGTGTGCGAAGGATTTGTGCTGTTATCACCCGCACTATTGTCGCCGAAATTCCATTGCCAATTTGTTGCCGATGCCGAACTGCCATTGGTGAAATTCACATTCAACGGAGGGATTCCCGTTGTCACATCCGAAGAGAATCCTGCGGTCACCTGATCCACGATCACATTGAGCAATGCAGTATCCGCACCGCAATTATTGCTTGCGATCACAAAATAATTTCCCGGAGAAAAAACCGTAATCGAATTTCCAGTTGCACCGGTACTCCACAAATAATTTCCTCCACCTGTTGCCACAAGCACAGCACTGTCGCCCGAACAGATCAAGGTGTTGCCGACAATTGCCGCAACAGTATCTTGCGTAACGGTAACCGTTATTGTTGCAGTATCCGTTCCACATGGATTTGTAACTGCAACCGTATACGTTCCCGCCGTTGTTGCAGAAATTCCGCTTGATGTTGATCCGTTGCTCCACAAATACGAAGTTCCACCGCTTGCAGTCAGATGAACAGAATCTCCCTGACAAATCGCAGTCGGTCCATTCGCAGTTACCGTTGCAATCGGCAAAGGGAGAACATTCACGGAAATCGTTTGCGTGTCACTTCCGCAAGTTGTATTTGCAGTAACGGTATACGTTCCGGAAGTGTTCACGGTAATGGCAGCTGTTGTTGCATTGTTGCTCCACACATAAGAAGTTCCACCGCTCGCTGTCAACGTCACATTGTTTCCGACACAAAAAGTGGTTGGACCACTTGCGGTGATTTGCGCATTCGGTGTGGTGGAAACATTCACTGCAATTGTTTCGGTGTCGTTGCCGCAGGTATTTGTTGCAGTTACGGTGTACGTTCCCGCTGTGGTTGCATAAATGGAAGACGCCGTTAGATTTCCCGGCATCCACAGATAGGAAGTTCCACCGCTTGCAGTAAGTTGCACCGAATCGCCGGGACAAAAAGTGGTTGGGCCGTTTGCCGTGATCTGCGCAATGGGCAAGGGAAGTACATTCACTGCAATTGTTTCCGTATCGCTTCCACAGGTATTGGAAGCGGTAACGGTATATGTTCCCGAAGTGTTGACGGTAATTGCAGCTGTGGTTGCACTTGTATTCCACAAATAAGTTGTTCCACCGCTTGCCGTGAGTGTCACATTTCCTCCCGAGCAAAAAGTGGTTGGACCACCGGCGGTAATTTGCGCAACAGGAAGCGGCAATACATTTACTGCAATCGTCTGTGTGTCACTTCCACATGTATTCGTTGCAGTGACCGTATAAATTCCACTTGTATTGACGGTGATGGATGCAGTGGTTGCACTCGTGTTCCACGAATAGGAAGTTCCACCGCTCGCTGTCAACGTCACATTGTTTCCCGTGCAAAAAGTTGTCGGCCCGCCTGCGGTGATTTGTGCACTCGGAGCTTGAATCACATTCAGTGAAACACTTGTGGAAACCGTATCACCGCAAACACCGATGACGGAAAAAGTGAGAACCGTATTTCCATTGTCACTTGCACCCGGTGTGTAAATTGTGGTTGATGCATTTGCCGGAGAAAAAAATCCACTTCCACCCGACCAATGAACGGAAGTGAAATTCCCCGTTGGAGTTCCAACAAGATTCACTGTTCCATTGCTGCAAATGTTTCCGCCGCCGGTAGCCGCCGCTCCCAATGGAACAAATGGGGCTTGACATCCATAATTGACATACGTTGCAACGGGTGCACCGGGCCAACTGAACTGAACGGTTGATCCGTCATTCTGCGCAGTCGATCCCCCATAACTTCCCAGGATATTTACCAGCAGGCAACGATCATACGTCACCGTGTCACCGCAACCTGTGGGTGTATAACTCATGATGAGTGTGCGTGTGGAAGAAGCGCCGGTAGGTGTGGAAGTGATGGATGCCGTGTTATCCGTATTTGCAAAATGCCCCTGGTAATTATTCGGATTCTGGAAAATCAGGTAAAGCGTATCGGAAAGATTCGCGAATGAATTCGCAGTCGTGCACATATCGGTTGAGGTGATCAACAGCACTTCTTTTCCTGCAGGAATGATTCCGCCCACTGGTTCAATGAGATGACCGCAACTTTGAATGGTTGCATTGAGTTGCGAACACAACGAAGCGGTGAGCGCATTTTGCACAAGACCGAGATAGGAATTGTTCGGCCACGTAATGGAAATGTTTGCGATGTTGATCGGGTTCGGTCCGGTCTTGAAACGGACCATTTCATTTTTCCCTTCGCAGTTGCAGGCGGGACTCAGTGAGTTGACACAACCGCCACCGGGCACACACGCGTCAACAAGAATACTTTCAATCTCAAAACATTTGGTGGGAATCTGCGCATGCAATTGTACAGAGGCAAAAAACAAAAAGAGGATGGAAAGGAATCCCATCTTTTTTCTGTCGTAAAAATTGCCCGTGAACATTTTCATTTTTTATCGGTTAATCCTTTTTCGATTTTATTTTTTTGTCCTGAATTATTTTCCATTCATCTTTTCTCAAAATCTCCGGCTAGAATTCCTTCTCGCTGGAGATTCCAAACAGTTTTCCCTTTTTCCACAAATCCATTTCTTCCTGCATCGGTTTTTCATTCCGTTTCGTCAGCTCTTGCGGATCCAAACCGCTCAAGTCGGGTTTTCCCGCATTGACCCAAGCCGTATACCAGAAATTCGCAACACAGGTAATGGAAGCGCGCATTTGGTTTTCAACCATTCCATTCAAGAGCGTATTCAATTGTTTCGCGTAATCGTCGGAAAAAACCTGTGCGCCGAATTTTCCTTTTGCAACGGCACCGGTTGAATCTTTCTTGAACATTTTATCGGCGGGGAATTTCGCGCGGAGCTGTTGATCCTTTTTGAGAAGCGTATCGGCAAGCCGGTGTGAATTGAAAATGATGTTCCAGGTTTCCTTCGGCACATCATCAATGTATTTTGCATCGGGCACATTGAAATTGAAATTCTCTCCGAACATTTCCGGAATCTGCGCTTCCCATAAGGCATGAATCCCTTTTTGATTCGTCATTTGTCCGTTGTAATTCGAGGAAGTGTGCAACGGCATATTCGCATCGCCGAGATAATGACCGAGATCGGAAGCGATGAAAAGGATGTCGGTTTTATTTTTATCCTTGAACGCCTTCGTCAATTTCTCCATCATGTCTTCGATGTACCAGGGAAGGATTCCGTTGCTCTGCAAAAACTTGTCATCGTACTTCAACTTCGCATCCGCCAATGTTTTGGGCAAACTGTCCAGCGAACCATAATTTTCCAAATCAATGAAATGCCGCGGGTTTTCCGCCTTGTCGTTCAACGTGTATTTGCGCAAATCGGGAACGGTCGATTCCTGTGTGACATAATCAACGTGATTGTAAAAGAAAACACGCATCTGCGGCGGCAAGGCAAACACGGCCGACCGGTTGATGTGTTCGTGTCCGAATATTCCCCAAGACAAAATGAGTGGAGTCAATCCGATGAGGGAAGCGAGAATGAAAAATGAAGGGAGGGAAGATTTTTTGTTAACCATTTGTCGCAAAATTTTAGTTTGCAACAAGTGGTTTAGGCGTAATCAGAAATCTTGAAAGCCAGTAGGATATTCACTTGTCTGAATCCACGGCAAATATATTAGAAAAACGATTGCTCCGAGGTTAACTGAAAATGATGTTACAGTAAAAAAATCAACAATGGTGGAGAACTTTTCCCTGTTGATTTTCCTTGTGTCTCTGTGTCTCTGTGGCAAAACAATTTCAGGAAACGCCTTCTTATCGATGAATGGCCACAGAGGCGCGGGGCACGGAGAAGGCACGAAGGTCTTTATTCCAGATCAAATCCCGATTTTTTGCGCCACATCCTTTCTGAGATAGGGTTTCAATTTTTCCCATGGAATGAGGATCACCAACTGCTCTCCCTTTTCATAATAATGATCGGGCAACAGTTCCAATCCGTCTTTCGTAATCAGGAAACGGTTTTTCAATACCACGGGAAACATGGCCGGATTGGCACAATCACCTTCTATATGAAGATGTGAATTCAAATACGTCTCCACTTCATTTACGATAAACGGTTTCCATTGCGTTCCTCCGATAAACAGGGAATCGAGCAACATCGCATGCGGACCATTATTGAAAAGCATGGTTGTAAAAAACATGTCCGACTTGGGATTATCCATTCGATGCGAATAATCGAGTGAATTGCGGGCCACTGAAATGCAAAAGTCATTGGAGAAAACCAATTGATGGACTTTGGGATCGGAATTATAATCTTTCGACCAAGCGTACAACAAATGAACATTCGGGAATTTTTTCTCGCAGGAAGTGCATGTGTAAGAATAATAAATGGAGTCGCCGTAATTTCGACACACATATCTTACCGGAAAAAACAGTGAATCAAAAAGAATTTGTTTTTGCCAGGGAAGCAATTGCTGCCAGACTTTTTTGGTTGAATCGACAACCAGTGTGGGGCATTCCGTACAAGAAGGTGTTTCGTTATAGGTAACCGGATTCACATCAAGATTGGAAGACGCCATAAACAAAAGATTAAAAGACGTTGCCGTATCACGCGTAAACGTCTGATGCGCCGTATTGAAAATTTCCCACGCCGTATCTTTCGAAAGCACGCAATAAACATTGTCGGCCAAAAAATGGTACTGCCGGTCATAGCTGGCACCGATCATTGCTGTCCATACCGTATCGGCAAGCCACTTTCCCTCGTTGGAGACAATGCCAATGTTTCCATGACAGGTTCTTACGGCGAATACGGTTCCGTCCGTATTCAAATCGGATATCTCGGCATAACCCGGAGGGATAATGTATTTTTTTGTCTGGAGATTGAACAATCCATAACCGCCACGTTCCTCGAGTATCACAACATTTTTCCCGAAACTGTTCTCGTATTCACATTGGTGTTTGCGCGTCAGCACCAATTTACCCGTTGACAGGTCAAGGATATTCCAACCGTAAACGGAACTTCTGAATGGATGGAGAAGATGCCATGAATAAAGCGGTGTGCGTGAACGGTGGGAAAAATCCCAACTCTCCTCATGCCTGAAACGCTGGCGGGAATAGGACTGTTTTGTTTTCACCCAAACATAATTCCCATCATCCTCCCCGATTGCATTCCACCTGGGACGGACAATGAAATTTCCGCTTGTATCCACCACTCCATGCTTGTTCGTACCATAATCCACCTCGAAACAGAATTGATTCTGCAAAAAAGAAAGATCAAGCCTTTCGGGATTGCCGGGCAACATATATATTTTCCCATCGCTGCGGATGATTTCCTTTCTTGAATATCCCGTGGTGAAATACGAATAAACAGAATCGGATGTGAAAAGATCCAAAGGCAAATACAAATAAAAAGGTTTGTTCCTGTACGTGGATTTCATCAACGAGAATTTCCGTATGGAATCATCAAGGCTCACTGTAATATTCGGGTCGAGGTATTGGAAAATCATTGAGCCGTCGGCAACCTTGATTGTATTTGTCAATGGCCGGATGACAATGGCACAAGCCTGGATCAAGGTGTCAAACGTTTGCGAAGTGATGGCATAATTTTGTCTCCTGTACAAACGGTAATAGATTCTTTGTGAAGTGTCGTTGACCAATGAAGGTGTTACAAAAAGGCGAACCCCATTTCCTTTTTTCATTTCCACAAACTTCCCATCATCGGGCACCACCGATACCAGGGAATAATTCCTCACATAAAACCTTGGGAAAACATCATAATCATAACTGTCATAATCCGAAAATTGGGGAAGCGCCATCAATTCATAGTTATCCCCATTCTTGAAAATGAACTCACCCGTTTTGTAACTGAAAACAGTATCCGATTCGAATGGCATGATTTCCTGACCCGAAGTGGTGATGCTTCCCCATTTCCCATTCTTGCGTGCAATCAGCAACTCCACATCCGATGAATCCCTTTTTGAAAAATAAGCCTGTATCGGAATGATCTCATCGTATTGCAAAGGCAAGAGCATGGTATTCGGGAATTGCAGCACACCTTCTTTCCCGTTCTTCTCCACCACAAAATGAGGCTGGAACGGTTGTAGCCTGATGTCTGGCGGATCGAACAAAGATGATAGGTCATCATATTGAAAAGGCAACAGCGTATCGCCTTTCATGTTGATCATTCCCCACTTGCCATTCAATTTCACCACAGCTATGCCCAATGAATCATCGTGATAGGCGTCATCGGAAAAAATGATGGGCCAAATCTGTTTTCCATTGATATCGAAATAACCCGCTTTATTCTTGCTGTAAACCCTGAAATGACTTTCATCAAAATCGAAAACGTCAGAATAGATTTCCGGCAAATCATTTTTCCCCTATCGTCCATCACACCTTCGCGATCCTCCCGCATAAAACGTTTTTTCGAAATGGTGTAACGATGGGGTAAATATTCACGGGGCTCCCTGTCCTGTTTCCCTGGAATCAGTACGTGTTCTCCCGAAAGCTGATAAATCGCCCAATGTTCCTTCCCCATTGAAACAAGAATGGAACTGTCCCTTTTCATTTCAATCGAGTGTTTCGCAATCGGAACAATGATGCGATTCAATGAATCAACCAAACCCTGACTGGATTCTTCATAAAAGAAATAGCCTTTTTTATAATCATAGTTTTCCACCCTGAATACCAATGGATAATTACTTTCAACTCCCACCCTATCATACATCAAGGGTATCAGCACCGTTCCATCCGATCGCACCGCGCCTTCGTGTACACCGAGTGTTACAATAAAAATATCGGGCCGGGAGGTTGTCGCAATCTTTTCATAAATCGGTTGTACAATCCATTTGCCGGTACTGTCCTTCACCCCTTCGGTGCAATTGTTGAAATCGCTGCACACAAAAGCATTGCATTTCGGTTGTACGTAATCATTGAAAACACGTTTCGAAATGAATGTCTGCGCAAAATCGTTGCCATAGAAAAGAAAAACAAAAAGCAAACAGGGAATCGTTTTTTTCAAAATCATGTCGAGGCGGGTTATTGCAAAAGCGGTGAATGATGATTGAAATTTACGAATTCGGATGAATAGAACTTCACTACAGACTTACTTGGTGGAGGGATTTTTTGATTGCCTTCTCCTAAAGGAGAGGGGATTTTATTTAACGAAAAAATGGGAGGGTTATTATTGAGGGAAACATCACCCTTCCATTCTCGATCAGCGAAAGGTATTTGTGACTTTTATCCATTTTCGTCGCAAGGTCTTTTTGGCTCAGCCCTTTTTTCTTGCGTTCCCTCGCTATTATTTTTCCCAATTCTTTTCTCACCTCGCTATTTTTTTTCATATATTTTTTATTGGGCGTAAAGAAAATTCATATTATCATTCATACCGTATATACAGTATATATACATACACGTTGTTATTAACAATTCAATTGTTAATGGCTATAAAATGAATACAAAAAAATTCAGTAAAGCGGGTGGATTTGAAAATGAATATTATTTCTGCTTTTCCATTGATTCTTCCAATGGCAATAACCGTAAGCGAAAAAGAAGTGGCAAAGCATTTTTATGCAGAAATCAATCATTTTATGTTTCCAGTCATTCATTATGCTTTTTATAAATTTTTAATGAAAAAAACTTGCTTACAGCAATACTTTTGCAATATATTTCGTTTGTATCTGTCAATAAGTAAAAGATTCCACAGCCCCTTTCGGGAACTGTATTTTGGAATCTGGAATCTATTTCGATACTTCATTTGTCCCTACCATCATGAAGAAAAAAACTTATCCTACAACCATTTCCATTTCGAGTGGAAAAAAGTATGACATGGTCATTGTCGCCGACATCATTTATCTGGAAGCGCGAGAGAACAATACCATTATCCACATCCGCAATGGCGGACAGCATGTGGATTCCAAGAGAATCGGGAAATTCCTCGAACTCCTCGATCCGAATCAATTCTATAAAATCCACCGGTCGCATGCCGTGAATATCCTTGAGGTTTCGGGATATGAAAAAGGGAGAAGCGGAAATGTTTTCCTCAAGAATGGAAAAACACTTCCCGTTTCAGTGGGGGAAAAACCGGATTTCAGAAAGAGGATGAGGGAAAAATAACAGCTTCATGTTGTTTTCATACACGTTCGCGTAAAATTCATACAGGCTCATGTGATCTGTATTTCAGTCGGGATCGTTTTGTTTTTAATTAGCGGATATAATTAGAAACTGAAACCATGCCGATAATAGATATTGATTTAGCGGACTATCCCATTTCAGATGCCAACATTGACGGTACAGGATGGATGCTCAATGAGAGCGCACAGTACACGGCCGTATCAGCCGTAGCGGAACTTAAAATCGCGAATTCAAATTTGAATGGTAGCGGGACTTTGGCAACCCTTATTTCGGGTGGTTCGAATGGGACTT
>CAYMZV010000059.1:0-17226 GCA_964394965.1 uncultured Chryseobacterium sp. | reverse complement strand
GCAACGCGATGAAGACAAGAGAGGATTGGACAGTGCCGATATACGCGTGACAAATGAAATGGGCAAGGAAGTGATTTATGGATTGACGGATGAAAAAGGACGTCTCGCATTCCGCTTGCCACTGGGAAGAAGGTTCACGATCAACGTTTCGAAAAAGGGATATGTAAAAAAAATGATCGGTGTCGATACGCATGTGCCTGAGGATTCGCGCAAGGATTTCATTTTCACATTCGACATTGATATTTTTGAAAAAGTGGAAGGGCTTGATGTTTCTGTCTTGAATGAACCCGTCGCAAAGATTTCTTTCCGTGTATTGGACAAGACATTTTCGTATGATGCGTCTTATACGAATAAGGTCAACGGAAATCTTCAGAAAATGTACCGTGAATATTATGCACTGGAGAAAAAGAAAAAAGAAGCGGCTGATTCCGTTCCCGATAAGCCGCTGAATGTAAAATCTTCAGGAAGTTCGGGAACAAAAAAATCCGTTCCATACGGGAAAGACACAAAAACACATCCGAAAAATTGATCGGTCTTGTCGGAAAATCAGTTCCTGAATTTTTCCGAAATATTCCAAAGTACAATTCCTGCACTCACTGAAATATTCAAGGAATGTTTCATTCCGTATTGCGGAATTTCAATCACACCATCACATTGGTCAACGATTTCCTGTTGAACGCCTTCCACTTCATTGCCGAAAACCAAAACCATTTTTTCTTTTTTGTCGGGAGTGAAATCGGCAAGTGAAACGCTTTTTTCCGCCTGTTCGACTGCGAAAATTTTCCTTCCCGCTTTTTTCAATTCCGAAATGGCTTCCGCAGTTGAAGCAAAATGTTTCCATTCGACCGTTTCGGTTGCACCCAAAGCGGTCTTCTGGATTTCGCGATGGGGTGGAGTGGGTGTGAAGCCGCAGAGATAAATTCCCTCAATGAGAAATGCATCCGCCGTTCTGAAAACGGATCCCACATTATACATGCTGCGTACATTATCAAGAAGCAGGATGATCGGGATTTTTTCGGAATGATGAAATTCTTCCACCGACTTGCGATCCAATTCCTCGTTGCGGAGTTTTCTCATGAAACAAAGGTAGAGTTGGGATTTGAGACGGGAAACATGAAACCTGATTTTTTTGCGTGAGGTCCGTAAGACACCTTCGGAGGATAGCAGTGCCATAGGGTGACCACAATGTGGGAAAGCCCGAAGTGTGATCGCGTTGTGCGTGGACGCACTTGGAACGTCCCGAAGTTTCGGGAAGCCGACCTGACGAAGGAAGGCACGCCCGAAAGGAGTTGCAGTCGGCAGCACAATTTTTTATTCCTGTCTTTCAATCGCAAACCGGCTCCCGAAATTTCGGGACAACAAATCGGAAATCCTTTTGGCTGTAACTTTTTGAAATACCCAACCGTCTTACTCCCAAATAACAACAAAGACTAACCCATCCTCCTCGCATAACGCTCCGGCGGATAAAAACAAACCATAAAATGAAAACGAAAATTTTCTCCCTGCTCGCAACCGTTCTTCTCGCATCAAACACAGCTTTTGCATGCGGCGATTCAACCTGTGTAAAAGGCAACAATGATGGATTCAAATTCTGGGAAGGATTCGACATCGGTGTAAATGGATTTTACAATACGAAAAACAGTTTGTCGACTCCCGAAGGATACGGTTTCCTCGAACTCGATTATGCACGCTCGCACAGTTTTGCATGGAACATGGGTGAATTCAATATCCATTTGTACCACAACTATGTGAACTTGGTGACGGGACTTGGATTGGAATGGAACAGTTATGCATTCAAGCAAAATATTTCTCTCGCGACACATGCCAACACGGTGACTGCCGTCAATGAGTCGCTTGACTTCAGCAAGAACAAATTGCGCACCACTTTTCTGGATGCTCCATTATTGCTTGAATTCAATACGAGCGACAATCCTGAAAGATCGGTTCACCTTGCCGTTGGTGCAACATTCGGTTACAATGTTTTCAGGAACAAGATGATTCAGGAATTTTCAGTCAACGGCGACAACCAGAAACGGAAAATAAAAGACGATTACAACATCAACCCTTTCCGTTACAGTTTGACGGCACGTGCAGGCTACGGAAATTTTACGGTGTTTGCGAATTATGGAATGACAAGTCTGTTCAAGACAAACGAAGGACCGAAAGTTTATCCGTTCTCTGCGGGAGTGAGTTTGAGTTTCTGAAAATAATTTTTGATTTCAATTCTGAATGCTGAATCGGGAAACCGGTTCGGCATTTTTTGTTTGAAGATGATCGGGAAGTTTTGATACCTATTGGTAATACCCGATTAACCTTGCGACAATCTTAAATTATTTATTATATATCAATTAAAAATTTGGTCATTATATATTAAGCAATATATTTACCGTCGTGCATCAACCGAATGTTTTATGCACTCCATTACAGGAATCAAATCGACACTGAATATTTCCCTACCTAATCATTCATAAATAAACAGAAAAATGAATCTAACACAACTGCAAAATTCCAAGAGCAATGAGATCAAGGGACGTGATCCGAAATATAAGAATGCGGATATCTACTGTGTCAAGGCCATTGCCCAGGCGGCTGTCAATGTCGAATTATTTACGATTCCATTGTACATGTCATCGATGTATTCCATTCATGGATTGCATCAGATCAATGCAAAAGGCAGTGATTTTTATACCGGAAGATTTTGGCCCGGTGCTGCACCGACAGGTCCGAAAGCGATTACGCCAAATGAAAAAGCATTCAATTTGATTTTCAAGGTTTTCATTGAGGAAATGTTGCATCTGCAATTGGCTTCCAACATGTCGACCATGATTGGAGCCGTTCCTGATTTCAACAGTCCGCTGTTGCAGGATTCTGAATTCGGATGGATCTGTTACAACAGTACAACGATTCCGCACATTCTCGATTTCCAGGATTGCATCGGTGAGGATAAAAAAATCAAGGTGAAACTCGACGCGATGAATGACGAACAGGTGAAACTTTTCATTGCCATTGAGCAAACCATGGAACATGCGATGGAAAATATCGAACCGTCAAAAATTTCAAAACCCGGTCATCCCGCAAAATATTTTGAACTTGCCCCTTACGATTGGTGGAAACCGGAATTCACGGAAAAGAATTTGCCATTGTTCGGTTCCATCGGTTGGATGTACACTTGCTTTTGGGATTATCTCGAAATCGAATACACGGATGGCACAACGATGATTGGGATTCTTACAAACGGAATTGATGCTCCCGTACAGCAAGACCAATTCAATATTGAAAGTCCTCCGGGACATCCGATGAAGGAATATCCGAAAGTGAATGCGACACTTGATCCAAAAGCGGATTTGAAAACGCAATTGATGAATGCAATCAATACGATCACCGACCAGGGAGAAGGACATGGTGTGGTTGCATTCATTTCGAAACGCTGGAACCGTGTCATGTTGCAGGCGGTGAGCGAACAATTCCAACCCAATCCAGAAGCGCTTAAAAAAGATTATGTCGGTTATGATGACAAGGGAAATCCACTTCCGATTTCCGGTCAGGCGGAAGCACGGATTTCTTCCATCAAGCTCGACCATTTTGAAGTGTTTGAGCAAGTGCAGAAATTGATCCATGAAAAGGATTACATGACGTGGGATTTGTGGCATAAAAATCCCGCGAACAAGTGGACAGCGGAAATGCTCAATCCGACAAGGGAAAAATCGAAATACAATATTCCGAGTGCGGAAGATGTTGCCGGTGCGTTGAACGAATTGAAGGCGAAGAATTTTGAAATGAACTATGCCACGTTGAGCAAAGCGGCTGTTGGAACCATAAAGGGAATTACAACACAACTCAATACCTATTGGCAAAACCAGAAAGGACAATTCCCTTCTCCGGCAATGTATGGATCGGGTGATCGCGTTTCAATCTGTTGGGCGGTGACAGGAAAAGTTCCGGATCTGTCAATGGGAATTGGAAAAGGTCCCGGTGGATTGGGCAATCATGCTTGCCAAGGAATGGATTTGACGAAACAACCAACCGAAAAAGATATCTGTGCAGCCGTTGAAGTTTATCACAGTTGCAAGGGATCGAACGGTTGCAAAACGGAAGGCGGCTGTGGTTTTGTTCAGAATTCCGAAGGCGGTGGAAATTGCAGTCAGGTAATGGTGAAGGCAAAAGCGGGTTGCGGTTTGCAAACGATGAGTGCACCGGCAAACAATAAATGCGCTACAAACGGAGGTTGCGCCGTTCCGATTTCAGCGTCACAACTTTTTCCGCAACCCGGAAAAAGCGGAAGTTATATCATGCAATTGTTCAATTACGGTCCGGCTCCGCAATTCGAATCGGAAAAACTCACACAGATCGCCTATGACAAGGGAGAGGCGGTGTATGACATTGCATGGAAAGCGTACACGACCGTCATGGCAACGAGATTTCCCGGCAAGACGCCCGTGCAACCGAAACCAAGTGCATTGCGTTTGGCGTTCCCACCTTCAACATAATATTTGAAAGTTGTGTTAAAATACAAACAGGAAATCGATCAACGCCTGGGCCTTCCGAATCTGGGCCTGGGCGTTGGTTTAAGGACCAAACATTTTCCATACCTCATGAACAATGCCGATCCGTTGGTGGATTGGTTCGAGATCATCAGCGAGAATTTCATGGATAATTTCGGTTATGCGCGTTATGCACTCGAGCGCATTGCCGAAAAAAGCCCGATCGTGATGCATGGCGTTTCCCTGAGCGTTGGTAGTACGGATGCGCTGGATATGGATTATCTCGCGCGACTGAAAAACCTCGCGGACTTTGTAAAACCGAAATGGATTTCAGATCATTTGTGCTGGACAGGCGTTTCGAATGTGAATACGCATGATTTGTTGCCCATGCCATTGACGGAAGAAAGTCTGAAACATGTGGCGGAGCGTGTGAAAAAAGTGCAGGATTTTCTCGAACGCCCTTTGGTATTGGAAAATCCCTCCACGTATTTGGAGTTCAAGGAATCCACCATTCCCGAATGGGATTTCCTTTCCGCGTTGGCGACAGAAACCGGTTGCGGCCTGCTGCTTGATGTCAATAATGTTTATGTTTCCGCTTTCAATCATGGTTACAGTGCGGAGAATTATGTGCGGAGTTTGCCGCATCGCCACATTGTACAGATTCATATTGCAGGTCCGAGTGACTGCGGTGATTACATGGTGGATACTCATGACCAACCTGTGCCTACGCCCGTGTGGCACCTGTACAAGTTGGCGCAGGAATTGACAGGTGGTGTTTCAACACTACTTGAATGGGATGCGAAAATTCCGGAATATCCCGAACTCGTTGCGGAATTGCACAAGGCGAAAAAAGTCCTGCTCGGCGAAATCCCAGAAGAAACAATCAGGCAATCCGGATTGGAAGAAACGGTTTCCAATCCGGTTGATTTTCAAATGACGGTTGGCAATGGCTGAGCGGAAATTAAAACAGATGCAGGAGTGGATGAAGACGGTGATCGTCACGCGTGGAAACCTGCTGCAGAAATTGGAAAATGCGAAAGGGATTTTCGATTTGGCGATTGACGATGTGGTGGAAAGCAAACGCGGATTGTCGGCAGAAAGACGATTGGACATTTATGCTTCAGGATACGTTTTGCGTTTGTTGGAATGCATGAAATCTGATTTTCCGGGATTGCAGGCATTCATGGGTGAAGAGGTCTTTGAGGTTTTTGCGAAAGCGTATATCGTGAGTTTGCCTTCGCAATCGTGGAGCCTTTTCAACTTGAGTGAACGCTTTCCACAATTTCTCCGCGATACACGACCGAAAAACGAATCGAACAATTTTGAGAGCCAGCGTTTATTGGATTTGCCGGCGGAAATTGCAACGTTCGAAAGGATGAAAGCGGAGTTGGGACACACAAAAGGAACAGAAGGGATTTTCGCAAATTCATTTCCCGAATCGGAATTGATGGATTTTCTTGTCGAGGAAAATTTCATTCAGGCTTCGCCATGCCTTCGTCTGCTGAAACAAAAATTCCCGTTGAATGATTTTCTCAATCAGTTGCAACAGGGCGAATTTCCCGAACCACCGGATGAAAAGAACACTTACGTTGCACTGACCAGGAAAAATTACCGTTTGCGGATTGCGGAAATCGAACAATGGCAATTTGTTTTCCTGAAAAATTGCAAGGAGAAAATTTCAATTCAAACTTGCGCCCAAAAAACAGCCGATGAAAGTGGAACGGATGTGAAAAAAATATTGGCAAATTTATTGGTTTGGTTGCCAGCCATGGCGGAGATGGGATGTCTTGTGGGTGGGATTAATGATTAATGATGTGCAAATTAATGATGAAGGATTGGAAAGGCCATTCTCATTTTTCAAAAACAATCTTTGTCAGTTTGCAATTATTCATCTGCACATCATTCATCATTAATTATTTCCCCGCCAATTCCTTCGCTCTCTTTTCGGCAGAAACGATTCCTTCAACGAGTGAATCGTGCACATGATTTTTTTCGAAGACGTTCAATGCCGCTTCGGTGGTTCCGCCTTTTGAGGCAACTGTTTTTATCAATTCGTCGAAAGATTTATTGGCATTGTTCACAAGATGGAAAGCGCCGAGCATGGTTTGTTTTACCAATGTAGTGGCAGTGGCATCGTCCATTCCCATTTTTTTTCCGGCGTCGATCATGGCGCGCAGGATGTAATAAAAATAAGCGGGACCGCTTCCGCTGAGCGCAGTAACCGCGTCGAGCAGAATTTCATTTTCGAAAAAAACGGTTCGCCCGGTTGTGGCCAACAGGTTTTCCACCTTGCGCACTTGCGCCATCGTGACGCTTGCATGCGCGCTGAAACCGGTCATGCCCATTCCCACTTCGACAGGCGAATTCGGCATGGCGCGGATGATGGTGGGATGCGAAAGTGTTTTTTCCAATTGTGAAATCGTAATTCCCGCCATGATGGAGAGCACGACGATTTCGCTGTTCAACAATGATTTTATTTTCGGTGCGAGTTCGGGAAAATCCTGCGGCTTTACGGCGAGGATGATCAATTCGCTTTTTGAAATTTCCGGATCATCGGCGATGACGACTTCGCCGATATTCATCTTGACCAAATCGTCGCGGCGCGATTCGTTTTTTTCAGCGAGCAAAAGTTCGGATGGACTGACGATGTTGTATTTGAGAAATGAACGGGCGTAGACAAGGCCCATGTTTCCGCAACCGATTATTGTGACTTTCATGGTGGCAAAGGTAGACTTGAGATGTGAGACTTGAGACGAGAGAAATGTTTTTTTTGAAGAAGAAATACTTTGGAATAGCCCTGATGGGAGTGGAAAGCCCGAAGTGCGGATGCATTAGGGTGGACGGACTTGTAACGAACAGCAGGTGAAATTCTTGCTTGAATGGGTGAACTCTCCGCTCCTCCCCAATGAAAACTCTTTTTTTTTCTAACGTCTCACTTCTCATGCCTCACGTCCTTTTCCCAAGGAAAAAAGTAATTAACACAAGTGGAATTCTGTTAAAAACTTTCCCTGATTTCATTGGCAATACGGGGTATTTTTGCCTCCTTATGGCGAAGGTGAAAACGATGGTGAATGGGGTTGCGGAAACCCCGTTGATGAAACAGTTCAATGCGATCAAGGCGAAATATCCGGATGCGCTGTTGCTGTTTCGTGTGGGTGATTTTTATGAAACGTTTGGCGGGGATGCGATAAAAACTTCGGCAGTGCTTGGAATCGTGTTGACGAAACGTGCGAATGGTTCCGCCTCTTACATTGAGCTTGCCGGATTTCCGCATCACTCGCTCGATACGTATTTGCCGAAACTCGTGCGTGCGGGAATGCGTGTTGCGATTTGCGACCAGATGGAAGATCCGAAATTGACGAAGACAATCGTGAAGCGTGAAGTGACGGAGTTGGTGACACCGGGAGTTTCGTTCAATGAAAAAGTGTTGGATCACCGTGCGAATAATTTTCTCGCTTCGGTTTTCATGGATGGGAATAATTGCGGTGTTGCATTTCTCGATGTGTCGACGGGAGAATTCCTGGCGGCGCAGGGAGATGCGGTTTACGTGGAAAAATTATTGCAGAATTTCCGTCCGAGTGAAATACTTTTCCAGAAGTCGAAGAAAAAGGAATTCATTGAAAAGTTCGGCGAGAAATTCTACATCTTCGGAATGGAAGATTGGATTTTCACGGAAGAATTCTCGACGGAAAAATTGCTGAAACATTTCGGAACGAATTCGCTGAAAGGTTACGGTGTGGAAGAATTGATCGGTGGAACCATTGCAGCCGGCGCAGCATTGCATTATCTGTCGGAGACACAGCATGAACGTGTGCAACACATCTCGACACTTTCGAGAATCGAGGAGGACAAATATGTTTGGCTCGACCGTTTCACGATCCGCAATCTGGAATTGTTCGGATCGGCGAATGACAATGCGCGTACGCTGACGAGTGTGATTGACCGCACGGTTTCGCCCATGGGTGCGCGACTGTTGAAACGCTGGTTGGCCTTGCCGCTGAAAGACATCGAACCGATCAACGAACGGTTGGAAGGTGTGCAGGCATTGCTCGACAGGAATGAATTGCGCGACCAGCTTTCCGAACAGATCAAACACATTGGCGATTTGGAAAGGTTGGTGGCGAAATCCGCTGCGGGCAGAATCAATCCGCGAGAGCTGATGCAATTGCGTCGCGCACTCGACATCATTTCCCCCGTGAAGGAATTCTGTTCGGTTTCGGGAAATGTGCAACTGGAAAAAATTGCGGAACAATTGAATCCGTGTGCGATCATCCGTGACCGCATTGCAAAAGAATTGCATCCTGATCCGCCGATGCTGGTACACAAGGGAAATGTGATTGCGGATGGAGTGGATGTTGATCTGGATGAATTGCGTCAGCTCGCATTTTCAGGAAAGGATTACCTGTTGAAGTTGCAGCAGCGTGAAAGCGAAAGCACAGGAATCCCTTCGTTGAAAGTTGCGTTCAACAATGTTTTCGGATATTATCTGGAAGTGACGAATGCGCACAAGGATAAGGTTCCGGTGGAATGGATCCGCAAACAGACATTGGTGAATGCGGAACGTTACATTACGCCGGAATTGAAAACCTATGAGGAAAAAATTCTCGGGGCGGAAGAAAAAATCCTTGGCATCGAACAACGGCTTTTCACTGCGCTCGTTCAATCGCTTTCGGATTGGATTGTTCCGATCCAGAAAAATGCCAATCTCATTGCGAAACTGGATTGCCTGATCGGTTTTGCAAATTTGGCGCAACAACAGAATTACGTCCGTCCGCACATCAACGATTCATTTGTCATTGACATAAAAAACGGAAGGCATCCTGTCATCGAACAACTTTTGCCGGCGGGAGAAAGTTATATCGCGAATGACATTTATCTCGATCCCGATTCACAACAGATATTGATGATCACCGGTCCGAACATGGCCGGTAAATCCGCGTTGCTCCGCCAGACTGCGTTGATTGTTTTGCTTGCGCAAATGGGATCGTTCGTTCCGGCAACGCACGCGCAAATCGGATTGGTCGATAAAATATTTACGCGTGTCGGCGCATCGGATAATATTTCTTCCGGCGAATCCACATTCATGGTGGAGATGAATGAAACGGCGAGCATCCTGAATAATCTGTCGCGGCGAAGTTTGGTGTTGCTTGATGAAATCGGTCGCGGCACGAGTACGTATGATGGCATTTCCATTGCATGGGCGATTGCGGAATTCATTCACGAGCAACCCGAGGCACGCGGGAAAACATTATTCGCAACGCATTACCACGAGTTGAATGAAATGGCGGAACGTTTTCCACGCATCCGGAATTTCAATGTGAGTGTGAAGGAAGTGGGCAACAAGGTTATTTTCCTGCGCAAATTGGTAGCGGGAGGCAGTGAGCACAGTTTCGGAATCCATGTTGCAAAAATGGCGGGCATGCCGAGAAGGGTGGTGGAACGTGCGAAAGAAGTGCTGCTGCAATTGGAGAAATCGCACAGCGGTTCCGAGTTGATGAATGACCCTTCGTTGGGTTCGGCAATGAAAAAGGAAAATGATTTGCAATTGAGTTTTTTCCAACTCGACGATCCTGTTTTGGAAAATATCCGCGAAGAACTTTTGAAAGTGGACATCAATGCGCTGACGCCTGTTGAGGCGATGATGAAGCTGAATGAAATCAGGAAGATGGTTGGTGGGAAATGATTGACAGAAACCATTTCAATAATCTAGAATTCCGAGTAGAGACTTCGGATTCCAAACTTTCAGGTTCCAAATTCATCAATGGAAGGGATTGCTTTTTGGGAATTGATATTGATGAGTTTGATTTTGAGATGAACTTTCGTTTATAAGTACCAACCATTAATTGGTAATCAATAATCGGTAATCAATAATTTTCAATTCTCCTCCTCAAATTCCGGTGCCCAGGAATTGAAAAGTTCCTTGAGAAAAATATTTTCCTCTTCGGGGATTTCATCATCGGCTTTGGCCAGTTTGACTGCGAAGTCGAGAAAGTGATTGCGTTCCTTTTGGATTGTGTCTTCGTAAAAATCATTCATCGCTTTTTGGAAATGCTCCATGTAGCGTTTGCGTGGAAGCGTGGAAAGAAATTCGATCTCGTCGTCGAGACTGACCTGAAACGGGAAAAATTCGCCGAGGTATTTTATGATGACATCGCCTTCTTCCTTTGCAAATTTGCCGTCGGCTTGGGCGATCAGGGTGAGCAGGTGAAATCCGGCAATTGGCTTATTCAGTTTTCGTGTCATGATTTTTTTTTGAGGAATGTTGATCTAAATATATGCTAAACCCCTGTACCTATTGAGTTTCAGAGGGTTTTCAAACTGTTAAATTAATTTGGAACGAAATTTTGCAGTTTACGTCCATAAAAGTACTTTTGTACTCCTCAAAAGAGGATAGTTCTTTAGATCAAAGCGGAAGTAGCTCAGTTGGTAGAGCGTGACCTTGCCAAGGTCAAGGTCGCCGGTTCGAGACCGGTCTTCCGCTCAAAGCCTCTCTCCGGAGAGGTTTTTTTTTGTGCTTGAGGTGTCTCTTCGGGGAAATCGGAAATGAAAACAATTTTGCATTGACGGGATTGTAGAGCATGAAAAATCGGATAATCGTTCTTTTGAATTGCAAGTAGTGCATCAAATGCCTGGGTGGTGAAATTGGTAGACACGCCGGACTTAAAATCCTGTGAGCCAAAAGCTCGTGCCGGTTCGACTCCGGTCCCGGGTACAATACAGAAAATCCTCTGTTAGATAATATCTTACAGGGGATTTCTGTTTCTAGGGGACGGTATAGGGGGCTGATTTTGATTCTTAAACCACACTTCTTATTACACAAGCAACAATTGAAAATTTTCAGAGTTTTATAAAAGATATAAATTCTTAAATTGGTCGAATGACAAAATCCCTAACATATATAGACCTTTTTGCAGGTTGCGGTGGATTATCTCTTGGTTTGCATAATGCTGGATGGAAAGGATTGTTTGCAATTGAAAAAAGTCCTGACGCTTTCAAAACTTTAAAACATAATCTTATAGATAATAAAAAACATTTTGATTGGTGTGATTGGTTACCCCAAACTAATCTTGAAATTGATTATGTGATTAAAAATTACAAAACTAAATTGCAAGAACTGCAGGGAAAAGTCGATATGATTGCAGGCGGACCACCCTGTCAAGGTTTTTCAATGGCAGGAAGAAGAAATGAAAACGATCAAAGAAATAATTTAGTAAAATCGTACATCAAATTTATACGTCTTGTAAAACCGAATATCATTTTCTTTGAAAATGTAAAAGGGTTTACAATGGAATTCAAGAAGAACAAAGACAAGGGAAAAGCATATTCTAAGTATGTTCTAAATGCACTTGGCAAAGATTATTTCGTCAGAGGCGAATTAATAAATTTTGGTGAGTATGGAATTCCTCAGAAAAGAACCAGGTTTATTTTAGTGGGCATTAAAAAAACTATTGCGAATTCCAAAAAAGAATTGGTTAAAACCTTTTTTGAAAATGTAATTAAAAACAGAGAATCGTTTTTAATTACCAAGAATTTATCCATAAACACTAAACTTGAAGATGCGATTTCCGATTTGCTAAAGAAAAATGGAACGGTTCAATCTCCCGATACAAATAATTTCCAAGCTGGTCTTTATTCTCCAATAAAAAATCCCTATCAGACATTAATGAGAGAAGGAATTAATAAAACCGTCGCAGACAGTCACAGATTTCCAAACCACAAAAAAGAAATTATTTCAAAGTTTGATTTTATCTTAAAAAACTCAAGGAAGAATAAGGACATTAGTAAATCAATTAGAAAAAAATATCATATCAAGAAGCACACAATCATCCCCCTTGATAAGAATGCTAAAAGCCCGACCATTACCACTTTGCCTGACGATTACATTCATTACAGTGAGCCGAGAATTCTAACAGTTCGCGAATATGCAAGAATTCAAAGTTTTCCAGATTGGTATGAATTTAAAGGGAAATATACAACAGGTGGAAAACGAAGAACTCAAGAGGTTCCAAGATATACTCAAATAGGAAATGCCATTCCTCCACTTTTCAGCGAGCAAAGCGGTATTGCTTTAAAACAATTATTAGATGGAGGAAGATAAAAAGAAACCGAAGGCACATTTCAAAACAAATGTTTTATTAAAAAGTATTATTGGTAAAGACCTTATCAATAATGATAATATTGCTGTGTTGGAACTGATAAAAAATTCCTTCGACGCAGGTTCCCCCTCAGTAGATTTTATTATAAAAAACATTTTATCTAACGACGATAAATCGCAAGAATACTATTCAAATAAATCTTCGAAAATCATTATATCAGATTTTGGAAGGGGAATGGATTTATCCGATGTTGAAGAAAAATGGCTAAACATTGCCTATTCAGAAAAGAAAAATTTAAAGGAGGAAGCTGGAAGAATCTTGGCGGGTGCTAAAGGTGTTGGGAGATTTTCTTGCGATAGGTTGGGAGAATATCTTGATATCTATTCAAGAAAAAAAGGAAAACCAATTGCTCACCTTAAAATTAGTTGGAAAGATTTTGAGTTAGAGGACGAAGCTGATATAAGGGAAATTGAGATACAAGATATAGATGTTGATCTTAACAATATTTCAGAAGCTGAATTTGCTAAAACTGGTTTTAAGATACCAACTACTGGAACTGTAATTGAAATTAGTCGATTGAGAACCAATTGGGATGAAGAGAAAATAAAAAACTTACGCCATTATCTTGAAAGACTTTTAAACCCAAATCAGTCGTTTGATAAAAAAAGATTTGCTATCAATGTTTCTGCGAATGAATTTGACAAGTCATTAAATGGTGAAATAAAAAATCAAATTTTTGAAAAACTTGATTTTACAACTACCTCAATTGAATCATTCATTTCCAAAGACGGGAAGGAAATGACAACGAGTTTAAGAGATAAAGGAAGAGAGGTGTTTACCATAATTGAAAAAAATTATTTTCCCTTACTCACCGATGTAAAAATTGTTGTCTATTTTCTTAATACATATTCCAAAATTTATTTTGCACGAGAAACAGGAAGGCGGTCAATTGATTTTGGTTCAATTTTTTTATTCAAAAATGGTTTTAGAGTTAACCCCTACGGTGAAGCAGGGGACGATTGGCTAAAACTTGAATTAAGGAAGGGGCAAGGAATAAAAAGATATTTAGGAACTCGTGATCTTGTTGGGCGAATTGAAATTAATGATCGTGTCGGTGAATTCAAAGAAGTTTCAAGTAGAGAAGGATTGGTAGAAAATGAACCATTTAAGCAACTGACAAATAAAAAAGATGGCTACTTTATAGAAACATTAAAGCGATTGGAAAAATTTGTTGTTGATGGATTAAAGTGGGATAGTGTACCAGATTTCATGCTTGAAAAACTAACTGACAAGAATTTCCAAAAAGGATTAAATGCTAAGAAGGAACAATATTTAGTTTCACAAGAAGAAAAAGATAAATCTATATTGAATAGTATTAACTCTATTATTCGTGCAAGACCTGAAGATACAATTGATCTGTATGTAAATGCTGAATTGATAGCTTCACTAATTAAAAGTGAAAAAGATAAAACCAAAAAAATCATAGCTGATTTTGAAAAATTTGGCGCATCAAAGCTCAATGCAAAAACATATAAAGTCCTTTTGAATTTGAAGGAAAAAATAGTGAAGCAGAAGGATGCTGAATTGAAAAAGGCGAAGAACAAAATTTCCTATCTAAGTAAAAGCATCAAACAAATTGAAAGTCAAAATTTATTCTATCAGTCGAGAATAAATATTGATGTTAAAGAACTTATCAGTTATCATCATCATATTGGAATTTCAGCGGGTACAATTGATAATTACTTAACGCTTTTGAGCAGCAAGATTAAAAAAGGAAAAGAAATAAGTACAGCGGATTTGGAGAAATATATTAAGAACATAAGTTATGAGGTAAATAAAATTACGACAATTGCAAATTTTGCGACAAAGGCAAATTTTAATGATGCTTCTGATCCAATGAAAGGGGATGTTATTCAGTTCATAACAGAATATATAGAAACCGTTGTAAAAACAGCAATAAAAACAATTGACAATAAACTTCTAAAAATCAAAATTAAAGGTGCTGATAAGTATGAATTTAAAATGACATTCACCCCGATGGAAATTATGATCATTGTGGATAACCTTATTAAGAATTCATCAAAAGCAGAAGCAACAGAAGTAGAAGTTTCATTTGAACAGATCGGTAAAGAAAAAATTCAAATATCCTTTAAAGACAATGGGAAAGGAATCTTAAATAGGAATATTGATAAAATATTTGATTTTGGTTTCACAACTACAGATGGCTCAGGACTTGGATTATATCATGTAAATAATCTTGTCGCAAAAATGCACGGTAAAATCACTGTAAATAACGAAATCCCGAAAGGTGTTGAATTCAATCTAATTTTTTCTAAATGAAACTATCTTACAAATACAAAATTTATTGGTTCGAAAATGAAGAAGGCTGGCTTGATTCTGCCATTGCAAAACTTGAAGAGAAATACGAAGAGTCGAAAATAGAATTTGAAATTGTCAAATTCAAAAATAAAGATGGAATTGATGGCATTACACCAACGACAGAAATTGACATTGTTTTAATGGATTATAATTTGACTGGAGTAAAGGGGGATGAGATAATCTCGATTTTACGGGAAAGAGATATTTTATGCGATGTGATCTTTTATTCTCAGAATGCAAATTTTGATGATGAATTAAAAGATAGAGAGGGTGTGCAAACAACCGCACGAAATAACTTATCAGGTGAATTAAACAAAAGGATTGATAATCACAAGTTAACTATTGAAAACGTCTCAACTTTTAGAGGTACATTCATAACGTCAGCGATTGATCTGGAATTGAAAATGAATGAAATAATTAGTTCTTTTTTTAGTTTAAACTCTGATAAAGAATTGTTTTTCAAACAAGAAATTATTGAAACTGATTTTTTCCACGTTGGTGCTAAACTTAAAGTTGTAGCTAGGATCGGTCGTGAGATTTTAAAAGATTTGGATGAGACAGTGGCAAAAAGTTCTGATGAGAAAAAGTTGACACTTAATAAGACTAAAACTAAATTGCAACAAACTATTAATATTTTCAAACGTTACCCTGACGAGATAATGCACGTAAGAAATACGTTAGCACATTCCAAAGACGGAATCCATGAAGATGGCAGTTCTTTATTCATTCACAATACTATGAAAACACAGTATGTGATAAATGAAAGTTGGGTCAGGGAAAAAATGAAACACCTTGTAGTACATTCAATCAACCTCGATAGGTTACTAACTTTTATTTAATTTCAGAATATTTCATTGTTATTTATAACGCACTAACTCCGAAAAAGAAACCCCAAGTGCCTTTGCAATTTTCAACAATGTTTTAGCAGTCGGATTTGTATTGCCGTTTTCAATACGACCGATATTTGATTCTTCCATCCCACATTCTGCAGCAAGATCAAGTTGGGTAAGTGGATGGCAATGCTTTGTGCGGTTCCATTTTCCGTGTTTACGCAAATTGCGGTGAGGATGCAGTAGCATCGGATCCAACTGGAAAATTCGTTTATCTCTCTGCCAATATTTACGATACCACAACACTCGGACCCGATTTGCTTGGACCATTTCCCTTTGGACAATTGCCAATTGTTGCAAGATGGCAAGCATGTGATCCTGAAACAAATGGTGTGGATGAAATTGAAAACAATAATTCGGGAATGAATGTTTATCCGAATCCGACAAATGATTTTGTCCATGTTGAAATGAATGACGTTGATGTAACGGAAGCAACGCTAACTATTTTGGATGTTGCGGGCAGGATTGTGTTTGAGAAAAAAATAGAATGTCCCAACAAAAAACATTTCCATTTATCTCGATTTAAGCAGTGTGAATTCTGGGATGTATGTGATGGAATTGAAGGCGGGGGGAATTTTTCATGCTACAAAATTGTTGAGGCAATAATCTGGAGTTTCACGAGATTTTGGGCGCAAGGATAAAGCTATATTCTACACTTATAGGAATAGCAATTGCACATGACAAAAAATTAAAGAAGTTTGAAAATATTTTGCCTCGGTGAAAGTCCCATTGTTTTGCGGATGAATGGAATGAAAGTTACGTTCAACCACATTTTGCCAATGAAAATGCCTTGCCTGAAAACATTCTTGCTGAACATGGTCAGCATATCGTCAAGTGCATGGGGTTGGTGCATCCATTCGGTATTGAATAAAGTGCCTTGTCCCATTTCGGCAAACCGTCTAAACATTTGCCTTTCATATTTTGCAATGGCTGTTTGTGTGTCTGCAAATGATGGATTAGTCAAGCATTCACTCAATTCCAACGCATCCAGCATTGCCATGTTCACGCCTTCGCCCGCATACGGTGGCATCCAGTGTGCTGCATCACCGATGATCGTTATGTTTGGCTTTGCTTCCCATTTCTGATCCAAGGGCATGCAATATTGCGGACGTGGAATGAAAACCGTTGTTTCACTTTCAAACAATTCAAGCCAAACATTATCCCATTCCGAAAATTCTTTCTTGAACCAAGCCAAAACCTGTTTATTGTCCTTGAAATCAATTCCACTTTCCTTAAACCAGAATTCATCCGTTTTGCAACCCGTTGCAAATCCGAAACTGCCATCGCCTTTTGAACTTACGATCAGCGTTTTTTCATTTCCGAATGCGAATATCTTTCCGCCTTTAAGAAGTTTGTGAATTGCCGGAGCTGTTTTTTCCC